>JBAYGJ010000005.1:0-41092 GCA_041666685.1 Patescibacteria group bacterium
CACGTTTAAATGCATTACCACGGGCGACTGCACGGATGGCTATTTCCGTGTCCTCGTTGTGGAAACGGTCAAACATCGAATCAAAGGTTCCAATTTTTTCAAAAATCTCTTTTTTATAGGCAATGTTTGCACCGCCCGGCCATGTGCCGCCACCATTGCTGGTCAGGCGTTCGGGAAAATATCCCTGATAGTGCTTGCTGATATAATACGTTGCTCCAAAAACGAAGCCGCAATCTTCGTTATGGAATATTTTTTCTAGTTCTGTCAGCCATGTACTGTCAACAATACAGTCGTCATCAGTAAAGGCGAGTAGTGTCCCGCCGGCCAGACCGATTCCGGTATTGCGCGCTTTTGATTGGCCGAGGTTTTTTAAATGATGGATGACTTTAATTTTTGGGTCGTCCAAGTGGTCCAGCCAATCACGCGTTCCATCCGTTGACCCGTCGTTAACTATGATAATTTCGTAATCAGAGTGATGGAGCGCCAAAACCGACCGAAGGCAGTTTTGCAGTCGATTGAGGCGATTATGGGTGGGAATGATGACAGAAATCATTGTTTAGGCGATATTAGACAGGTCGCCTGTGAGTATAATGGGTTTGGTGGCTTCGATTTCGGATGTATAGTAATCAATGTCTGGAATCGGGTTGAGCAGGAATATTTTCTTGTTGAGCACGTGGGCAAAGCCGATTTCCAGGAACGTGTTCCCGCCGATATAATTTTTTACTCCCTTGCGGTCGTAGTTCAGCACGAGGAGGGCGTCGCTGGTTTTGATCTTCTCCCAAAATTCCCGCATGGCATCATTATGCATCTTATCTATGAGGGTCCGGCGCTCCTTCTCGCCCTGGGGTTGTCCGGCGTAGGAGGCAGCGAAGCGGGAAATTTCGACTTCGTGCCCGAGTCGTTCCAACTTTTTTTTCACCTCAAGCATTTTTTCAGAAAAAACCATGCTGCCGCTGATGGCGATTTTCATATAATGGCGTTCTTAGGCATTGCGGCCGTCTCTGACATGGAGGATCGCTTTGCAGGCTTTGGCAACTTCGTCGTTATGCGTCACAATGACGAAAGTCTGGTTGTGTTCCTGGTTCAGTTTTTTGAGCGTATTAATAATTTCCAATGACGTAGCGCTATCCAGCTCGCCGGTCGGCTCGTCAGCCAGGATGATGGACGGGTTGTTCATCAGGGCGCGGGCCAATGCGACACGCTGCTGCTGTCCGCCGGACAGCTCATTCGGCCGGTGATTCACCCGGTCGCTCAAACCCATCGAGCCGAGCAATTCCAGGGCCCGTTTTTTCCGTTCTGTAATTTTCATACCGCCGTACTTGCCGGCCAGCATGACATTTTCTAATGCTGTTAATGCCGGGATAAGGTTGAAACCCTGAAACACGAAACCGATTTTATTGGCGCGGATCCGGTGCGCTTCATATTCTTTCATTTTGGAGGTGTCGATGCCATCAATTACTAGAGTCCCTTCGTCTGGCGTATCGAGCAGTCCCAGCATGTGCAGGAGGGTTGATTTGCCGCAGCCGGACGGCCCGACGATGGCTGTAAAATCACCTTCTTTGACTTCAATGTCGAGGCCTCTCAATGCCTGGATTTTATTAGTCTTTGTCAGCGTATAGGTTTTTTTAAGTTGGGTCGCTTTGATGATGGTTTTGTTCATTGTGGTTGGATGGTTATAATTCTCGGATAGCATCGACTGCCTTCATGCGCGAGGCCTTGATGGCCGGGATAACTCCGGCAATGATGCCTAGGACGAAGGAAAAGGCCACGACACCACCGAGAAAACCGGGGGAGAGCATAAAAATTTCCGCTGAGGTCTTGGAGTTGAGGATAGTGGCCAGTAGTGCTCCCAGTCCCATGCCGATCAGGCCGCCGATCAGGCCAATGACGCCGGCTTCCAGCGTATACTCGCTGGCAATAGCTTTTCGTGAAGCGCCGAGCGCTTTTTTGATGCCGATTTCTTTTGTCCGTTCGGATATCGACATGATCATGGTGTTGATGATGGAGAACCCGCCGACGATCAGCGCGATCAGCGCGCTGCCGAGGATCATGGTGTTGAAAATTGCCGAAGCCTTGTCGATCATTTCTCCCATTTTCTTTGGTGAGAGAACGACGGCTTCGTCCTTAAATTGATCCTTGATGCGATTGGCGACCGTATCACCATCCTCCCCATCTTTCCATGAGACAGCGGCCATTTGGTTGATGTCTTCCAGTTTGAAAGACTTGGCTTCCTGGATTTGCAGGCGGGTCGCCTCCGGCAGTTTGGCTAATGAAGCGTCGGAAATATTAGCCGCTTCATCAGAGCGTTCTTGAAGTGATTTTAGGAATGGTACCGCGTCAATGAGCAGCTGCCGCGCCTGGTTGATGTTCATAAAAACGTACTGATCCGGTCCGGTCAGTGTCTGGTCGGCAATCCCGACAACCTGGAAATCTTTACCGCGGACTTTGAAGGTATCACCGACTTTGAGGCTGTTGTCATTGGCGATGGTATAGCCAATAGTAATGGCCGTGGTGGGGTCGTCCTTGGTGATCATGTGGCCGTCTTTCATGTCCATGGTGGCCCAGTTTCTGTTTTCAAAATTAGTTTCCAGGTCCATGCCCTCGATCGTGGCCGGCATGCCAAAACTCATACTTTGGCTTGATGGGTCATTGAGGTCCACTTCTTTGAGCGCCAGCTCGACACCGCCGGCGACTGCCTGGACCCCTTCTACCTCGGCAATTTTATTGAGCGTATCGACGGCCAAGAATGACGATCCACCCATCGAACCGTACGCGCTGGCGGATGACCCTTTTGGCATGATGGTAATTTGGCCGGTGATGTATTTCTTGCCGCCGCTGATCATCTTGTTGATTTTCAGGGACATTGAGCCCATGACCGTGAACGCGAAAATACCGATGGCGATGCCGAAAATGGTCAAAACCGACCGCATTTTCCGGCGCCACATGTTCCGAAAGATTTCCTTCATAAAACAATGGAGGTTAGTTGTTAGGATGGTCAGTATAGCAAAAAAATACCTCCGCGTCCAAGTGATCTTTTGGGGAGTTTTGGCGATTACTGCGTTGAGATGATTATCGCTCCAGCCACCAGGATTATCGCTCCAGCCAATCTCCATCGCCAGTTTTTTTCCCGGAAAAACAGTCCGCCGATGATCACGCTAAAGACGATGCTGAGCCTTTTTATGGCAATGACATAGGGGACGATTTGGTAGGTGTAGGCCAGGTTGATGGAGATGGCCACCAATGACAGGGCAAGGCTGCCGAACAGCAGCGATCTCCAAAGCCGCGGGGACCGGTCGAGCGCCGGCTCGTTAATAGAACGGCTGATAGCATAGCAGGTGACTGCGAGCAGGAAATATATGATGGCTGCCCCGAAAAACGGATCAGATTCCCGGACGATCAGCTTGTCGAGAGGCGCGCCGACGGCAAACAATACGGCGACCAGCAGCATGGCACGGACACCGGCGTTATGCCACATGGCCCGGAATGGGGCCAGTAAGTTCTTTTGGTCATTGATGTTGAGCGTATAGGAGCCGAGGATAATGAGGATGATGCCGGCAAATCCTCCCCAACTGACCGATTCGTGCAGCAGGACATAAGAGGTCAGGAGCATGATCACGGGGGTAAACGAGAGCATAGGGACGGTCAGGGACAGGTCGGTCGTATGCAATGCACGAAAATACAGGGCGACAGTCGTGGTCGCCACGATAGTCGCGGCAGCTATAGCCAGCCAGAACAGATGCCCGATCGGCGGAATTCCGTGGCACAGGGACACGATACCGATGATAATCCCGGCGCACAGAAAAATTTTTGACGCAATACCGAATGGCGATGTCCTGTTTTCCTGGGACTTCTTGACGAAGGCGTAATAGGCGGCATCGGCCACGGCGCCGATGAGCGCGAGGAGTACCCACATGTTAGTGTTTTTTTATTTCGCCATGTACCAATTGAAGCGCCTGGAACACCCAGTGGTGCCGTATTTTATTCTCCCGGTACATTTTCTGGATTTCCTTGAAGGTGAACCAGCCGGCATTGAGGATTTCCTTCTTGGGAAAATTCAGATGACCGCCGACAATCTTACCGAGAAAAGCATGGCGGACCGGGTGGTCCAGCCCTTCGTGGTACACAAAAAGTTTTTTCACCAATTTTATCCGAAAACCTGATTCCTCAAAAGCTTCACGAACAGCACATTGTTCGATAGTATGGTTGACTTCCGCCCGACCGGCAGGGAAGGTCCATTTTTGTTTAGCGACTTGTTTTTTATCCTGGACCAGAAGAAATCTTCCGTTTTTTCGGAGGACGGTGCCGACGACGACTTTAACTGTGGCGTAGCGGGGCATAGTTATTTATTTAGTTTTTGTTCTTTGTAGAATTCTGACAAATACTCTTTCATATATTGATGACGCTTGGTGGCAATTTTTTTCGCCGTTTTGGTATTCATTCTGTCTTTAAGCAGCAGTAGCTTCTCATAGAAATGATTAATGGTGGTATTCGCTAGCGGTTTATTTTTTTTGTACAGTTTTTTCCATTCCTTGAAAGAAGCGTGTTTTGTAATCTTTATGGTCGGGTCGTAGATCGGACGGCGTAAATATCCGCCAAAAGCAAATGCCCGGGCAATACCGATGGCGCCAATGCCATCGAGATGATCGGCATCCTGGACAATTTTTCCCTCCAGCGATTGCATGGGGGAGAGAGTCCCGGAGCCCTTGAAGGACATGTCGGTAATGATTTTTAAAATATTTTTAATAGTTTGCCCGTCAATTTTGACTTGCCGCAATAATTTAGTGATGGCAGTTTTGGCTTTGTTCGTATTGCCATGATGCAGTTTGTAATCGTCCAGGTCATGAACCAAAGCGGTGATCTGTACGATGAATTGGTCAGCCCTTTCTTTTGCGGCAATGTATTTTGCCATACGCCAAACACGTTCGGTATGCCACCAGTCGTGGACTGATTCCTGGCCCGTAATTTTTTTATGGACCATTACAGCAGTTTTATTTATAATAGCCTGTTTATTCATATATTTTTGCGATCTTCGTTTTCATTATCTGCTTTGTGGTCATTGTTGTCTAGATTTTTATCTAGGCGTTCTGCTTCCTGCTGGCCGCGAAAAATAGCATAGCAGAGCACCAAGAAAAGACTCCCGGTAAAAATAGGTAGCAGATATTTCAATAGCCCTGTGCCGATGCAGGCGACTAAAATGTTCATAATGATGACAATAAGCCGGATCTCGGTCAGGCCAATACGGAAGTATCCCATCCGGAACTTTCCTGATATCCCTGCCATCAGGTACGTCGTCACCATTAATGAGCCGATAATGGCCAGGATCGCCAAAAAGTAGTAGGAGAATTCTGGCAATAGATAGAAGTAGGCAATCATTATGGCGCAGAGGAAGATGAAGTCGAGCAGGTGGTCCATGAAGTGCCCCCATCTAATCAGACCGCTTTTTCGGTAACGACCAATAGCCCCATCCATGCAGTCGGTGAAGTATTGGAAGATGATGAGGGCATTGACGACCCAGAGAGTAGAAATGTGATCGCGCCAAACAATCGCAATAATTATCATCAGCGCTGTCCAAAGTGCGGTTGCCATTGTCAAATTTTTTCCATTCAGAAAGTCAGGCAGATGTGGCACAACGGCCGCGATCCATCGCTGTTCAAAATACCAGAGGATGGGCGTCTTATGTTTGGTTGGATCTGCTTGGTGGTTAGGAATTTCCATTTTTATTTGCTTTGATGAATCGTGCTTTTATGATCGAATAAATTATCATCACGAAATACGGCTGGATCAACATGAATAAATATTCTTCAACCGGCATCTTGCCGATAATCCACCCGGTATTGTGTTCCGGCGGGAACAGCCAGTGTCCGCGGGCAATCGCCAGCGAGTCCCAGACAACTCCAACAACCAAAAAGACAAGAATGGTGATTATGGCCTGGTTGGTATTGGCGTATAATTTAAGACGAAATACCCGGTGGAGGGCAATGGTTAGGATGAGTAGGCCGACGAGAATAAAAAGATATTCCATAATAATTTTTTTAACCGACACCGCTTTCGTCCCACTCGAGCTCGTCGGCTGATTTATGCTCTTGAAACTGCTCTCCTTGGGATTTCATTTGTTTGCGTTCGGCTGCAGAGAAGATTCGGAATTCTTCTGCTCCCCCCACTTGTTTGGCGAGAGTGTCGTAGAGTCCCTTGATAATTTCCACAGATTTTACTTCACTTGGTTTCCCGCTGATTGTATCTTTGGCCCACATATCCTCATAGCCATCCATATGTTCTTTGACGGCACAGACATTGTTGTATTCATAGACGCTCCGCACGGAAGTCAAAAATTCATCGCGTGTGATGGTACGCCGGCCATCGACCGTCCCGACCATAAAATGTTCAGGGGAGCTGCCGGCGCCTTCTGCAGCGCCTCCGTTATCTGCGTCATACTCTAACGGCGGTTGGACGTACTGCGGCTCTTCCCATTGGCCCTGTGCATTTTTAAAATACACGCGGCCCCGGTCCCCGAGCTTATTGAGCGTTTCCTCAACCGTCGAGACTGCCTCGCCAACCACAAACCGCATTTCTTCCCCGTGTTTTTGTGCCGCCATCCCAGCCCGTTCGTACAGGTCGGCATATAATTCTCGGGCCAGGCCCTTGCCTTGCTGTTCCGGGTCTACCATTACATATCCGACTGAGGTGACGCCGTATCCGGAATTTTCCCCGCCTTCGGTACGGGAGGGAATATAGGCTGCATTCATGACACCGACCACTTCACCCTTGTTGTCCTTAATCATCTGTAGTAGATAGTTTGCACGTTCTCTCGGGTCATTGAGAGTCTGGAGGCATTCCATGGTCACTTCTTCCGGGTCGATTTCATCCGGATTGAAAACTTTTTCCATGAATTGCTGTATTTCATGTACCTCCTTTTCTTTTGGACCATCCAAAGCCTCAAGGAAAAAAGTTTCCCCTTCCTTGTTTTTCAGTTCGATCCGCCCATCCGGCAGGATCGTGCGTTCGTATGTATTTCCTTGCCGCAGTTCGTTGCTGATTTTTTCGATGGCAGCGGCATTGGTCAGCTGTTCGTTGCCGGTTTCTGCGGGCGTGCCACCAGCTTTCCAATTTGCCCACTTTTCCATCTCATTTTCCGATTCCAGCCCCATAAAAAATTAGGTTTACCATTACTTTACTTATATCCTATCCTTTTGTGGCACAAAGTCTAGTGCCAATGAATTGATACAATACCGTTGGCCGGTCGGTTGCGGGCCATCGTTAAACACGTGCCCAAGGTGCGCTCCGCATTCCGAGCATAGCACTTCCGTGCGTTTCATGCCAAGTGAAGAATCCTCCTCGGTTTTCACGTTAGCCTTGCTGGCGGAATCCCAGAACGACGGCCAGCCGGTGCCGGAATCAAACTTGGTGTCCGATTTGAAAAGTTCCTGCCCGCAATTTACGCAGATATATGCGCCATTGGTCTTGTTGTACAGCCATTTGCCGGAGCCAGGCGGCTCAGTCCCTTTTCGGAAACAGACATTGTACTGTTCGGGGGTAAGGTTTTTATTTGCAGTCATGTATTACAAATATTTAGAAAATCTATTATGCTTATCCACTAGTATATTTTTGGGAACGATCGGCTGGTCGGTCAGTTCAAAGCCCATGATGATAATTTCCTCGCCTTTTTTAATAAGGTGTGCAGAGGCGCCGTTCATGCAGATAGTGCCGGAACCCTTTTCACCTTTGATGACATACGTTTCAAGCCGGGTTCCGGTGGTGTTGCTGACGACCAGCACTTTCTCGCCCGGCCAAAAACCGGCCCGCTCGATCAGGTCTTCGTCAATGGTAATGCTGCCGATGTAATCAAGATTGGCATCGGTGACGGTGGCTTTATGGATTTTTGATCGGAGGACGGAGCGCATACACCTAGTATATCAGGCAGTTTGTAGAAAGTCATTGATGACATAGGCGACTTGTTCAGCATCCCTAGTCAGCAGATAATGATTTTTATAGGGCATAACTTTAGTAGTCCAGTTGTGCCGGGCCCCAAAAGAGCGGTAGGCCTGTCGGTAAAAAATATGATCTTTTTCACTGCAAATTAGCATGGTTGGCCGCTGTATTTGGCTGAACACATCAGGGATGTGGTGACTGGGTCGCATCGTGCCATTCGGGTTGATACCCGCTTTGGCGTAACGAACCAATACTTCCAGCTCACCGTTTTCCAGCCCGTCAATCATCCGGCGCCGGTGTTTATCACTCCAGCGCAGTATCCAGTACCAGATGGGTTTGAATAATACGAGCTTAGCCAGGTGATGTTGGTTAATGAGCCGAGTAGTTAGTGCGAAACTGAAGGGCTTGCTTATTTTTGTGTCTAACCCGGCGGGATTGATGATGACGATTTTATTTATCAATTGTCCAAGGATGCCGTAGCTTTTTGCCACTGCGATAGCAGACATAGAGTGGGCGAGAATATGAAAGGTGTTATGGAGCACGCCTGCGCGCTGGACTGTTTGCACAAATGACACGAGCCAATCTGTACAATAGTCTGCATCATAAGTATCATTTTTCCCCAATGGACGGTCTGACGCGCCATAGCCAATCCAGTCAGGCGCGATAAGTTGAAATTTTTCTGTAAGGAATGTGGAAATTTTTTCATAGCTCTCGGAGCCTGTCGAGCCGATCCCGTGCAAACACAGAATTTGTGGTTTGTCGGCGTCTCCATACGCCATGTATGAAGCATGGGTTTCCCTGCCACGAAATTTTATCAACAGGCTTTTATTCATGCGGTAGGTATGTTTTATTCGCCAGTCTGGCAATCGTGGACATTATGAGCCCGTCGGTATCATCCAACACTGTCCGGTCTATCGGTTTGTCGTACCAATTGGACAGGTTGATCGGGGTTCCTATTGTGATTTCCAGCCTGCCGGCTAATATTTCCCAAATGAACCCGAGTTCAGATTTCGGGGGCGGGGTAATGCGGCGGAGTCCTATTGGAATGATCGGCGTGCGTGTCATCAGTGCTAGGCGCGCAGCGCCGGTCTTGATTTTACCGATTATTGGTTTTGTGTTCACTCCTGCTTCCGGAAAAACGAGCACCGGCTGACCACGGCGGAGATGTTCCAGGGCAATCTGCAACGTCTTCTGGCCATCAGCATACAACGTGATAGTACCGAGCCATTTTTTCCATAACGGGAAACTGAGGATTTTCCATTTGGCGATCGTGAAGATTTTCCTGCCTCGCAGGTACGGGACAACGGCAGAAGCGATAAGCAGTCCGTCCTGTTCGCCCACGTGATTGGCTGCCAAAACAATCGCCCCGTCCCGAGGGATGTTTTCCAATCCAATGAGAGTCCGGATCCTTTTCCTTATTAATGGCGCGAGTATGTGACGGGAAATTAGGTAGGACATGGGTGTTGTTAATTTGGGTTAGCGCCCGGATTGTCGGTAAATTGACGGTAAAACAGGTACACAAAAATGAAACTCACCGCTGTCAGTATATGCCACAGCGCATGCCCGTTCAAGTAATGGAACGTACTGGCATTGCACCATACATGCGTATAATCAAACATCCAGATCACCGCAGCGACCGCCGCGAGTAGAAGTGCGGTCAAAATATTGCCAAGACGGAAGCGTGAGTTCGCCCGCGACCAGGCCAGACACTCCAAACCAAGCACCACGGCCAATTCAATCCCGAAAACAAGGATGCCGACATTGAAGCCTTTCATGGTTCGTACGACATACATGGTCAGGAGACAGAAAAGATTGACGAGAGAAAATATCCATGCGGCTGCCGAGTTTGAAAGGGCGGGTTTGATGCGTCTCAGGTTGATGATCAGTAAAAAAGTGGCGAACAAAAACATGGATCCCAGGTCAAGCATTTGGCCGACGAACGTGTAAGAGGCGTGGTAGGCAAATGAAAATACGCCGATCAGTATCGTGATCGGGCCAAGCCACCAAAGCATCGTTTTTTTGTTTTTATGCCCAAGGAACAGGATGATGATCCCTACAGCGATAAACGCCAGATTCGACCAGGTATTGGCCGGCTGGACTATTCGCGCGCACAGGTTAGGCTCGCAAAATTTGATGACTGGCGCAGCAAACTGGGCATAGTACGGGCAGAGGGGAGCCATAATCTGTTATTGTATTTAAGCTGGCGTACGCCGCACGGAGTCCATATTAATAAAGAATAATGCGGTGGCAACGATGGTGAATGAGAAGATAATATCGGAGAGTGTCGAGATGAGGGCGTTGACGATGTGATTATGGATATTGACGAACGGCAGGCCGATCAGCCATCCGATCATGCCGGTAATGAAACCGAAAACGAACAAATAACCGATCACTTTCCACCATCGGCCGCGCACGAGCGCCTGGCTGTACCGGAGGGCGTCCAGCCCGCTTTTTCCTTTCAGCGAGACCACATACGTCGTAAAAGCCCAGTATACGGCAAAAATGATCGCCGGCAGGACCAGTAAAAAAGTCAGTCCGAATAAGAAAGCCATCATGAGCAGTGAAGTGCCGACTACCGGCAACCACCGTGAGAATGAGAAGCGGATGGCGCTATTGAAATCAACCGGTTGGCGGTCTAGGTGCTGCCTGACAATGTAGGCGATTGCCATCGGAACCAGAACGCCAACCAGGGCCAGTAGACCGGCGGAGATCCCAAGTCCCAATGCTGATGACGGGTCCAGTGTTTCAGCAGTCGCGTCCTGACCGGGCAATAATACGGTAATGATATTGAGCGGTAAAAAAACGGTTATAGTTATCAGGACAATTGCCTGGAGATGATCGGTAAATATTTTCCATGCGCCCATGATGATATCTGAAATATTCAGCTCGTGCTTAGTGATATTGCCCAGTGCATCGATCGATTGGAGAGGATCCATATGTTTTAGAAAAAATATTAGTAAATATATTTTTCCGTTGCAATGTATTACAACGGCTTGATAAATATTATTGATTTGCCGCCTCAATAATCCTGACTTGCGGGCCGCCCCCGCTTCGCGGCGTGACAATCAGCTCCTCGATCCCGTCCGCGTCAACATCTCCCCCGGCCACATTGACCCCACCAAGAAAAGTGGTCGGATAGACGTAAAATTCTTTTTGAAGCTGTTCTTTAATAGAGTAAATCCTTACCAGCGGTGTGGCATTGGCACCGACACCCACGACAATTTCTTTCGAGCCGTCGCCATTGATATCCACGCCAGCGACGGAGACCCCGCCGCGGTAGCCTGTGCTGAATGCGTAGAAGCCCGGCGAAATTCGCGTAATGGATCCGCGTCGGATCTGGAATATCTGGATATGGGGCGCGCCGAGTTCCGGACCGGTGATGATTTCGTCCCGACCGTCGCCATCAGCATCCACTGTCGCTACGCGAATGCCTCCGCGGAAATTACGGTCATATGCCATAAAATTAGTTTTGATATTCCCACTGGCATCATATACCAGCACATGCGGGCCTCCCCCAGCGCTAGCCGCAACAACAATGTCAGAAATTTTGTCTCCGTCGATATCGCCGCAGGATAAGTTAACCCCGCCGGTGAATTTGCCGTCAAGGACAAGGAATCCATTGTTAATAATTGTCCCTTCACCAGAAAAAATCTTCACTAAGGGCCATCCTCCTTTTCCCTGGGCAGTTATAATTTCATCCATGCCATCGGCATTGACGTCGCAAATGGCGACCCGAGCGCCATTTTTCAAACTTTGATCAAATGCGAAAAAATCTTTCAGCGCCGTGCCTTTTTCGTCTAATATTTTTATATGAGGGGATAGTCCAGATTCCGAGCCGGCAATGATTTCTGCCAGGGCATCACCCGAGACGTTGCCGGAAGTTATGCTGAATCCGCCACGGATGTTTTTGTCGAACGCGAAAAAAGACGTGCCAGTTGCCAATGGCGGGACATAGGAGGTGGTATTGTCGACAAAAATGAGCGCATTGGGTAAACTTCTTCCTGGGCCGATTGCATACTGCCCATTATAATAGAGCGCAGTGGATCCGCCACCATCGAGGTTGACGGCATATTCCATGCCCATGGCCTTCATGGCATACCCCAGGTCCATGACCGTTGAGGCAGATGACACGACGAGATATATATTGTCACCCTTAAATCCCAGGCCAGAACGATTCGATTTAACTGTTTGTTGTTTTGTGTCGAGTTGGTCTGGCGTGACCGTCATGTGATTTTCAAAAATTAGGCCTGGCCCGTTGGAAATTAGAGCTTGGAGTTTGGTATTATTTGTAGCCTCAAATGTACTCTGCCCTGGCCAATCTATAGCCGTCTTGAAAAAATGGAGCCGGTTTTGGGTATCAAAGGCAATAACCGGTCCGGGGTTGAATTGGTTTTGGTATGAATTGGCAAAGGTGCCTTTCAGTGAGTCGTACCACATCCAATAGTACGAGCCCTCTTTTCCTGAACACCAAGAATAGTCAGTCGGGCAGAAATAACTGCCGTTGATGCCCGCGAAACCGCTGACCTGGTCGACATACGTTTTTAAAGCCCGTACCGGTCCGGCCACATTCATGCGTTCGCCGGACACGTCGGTCAATGACCGGATTTGCAGGTTAGCATCCTTCATATTGATGCGGATGAGACGTACAGAAATGATGCCTGCTTCAGTCGGTACAGTCAGGCTTTCCCAGCCGGAATCCAGTGCCTGGGCATTTGGGGGCAGGATCAAGATTAAGACAGCAGCAAAGGCTATTATAAAGGTACGTTTATTTACTAATGTGCTGTAATGATGTTGCACGATAGCGGTATTTAGAGTTATTTTTCAAGTAAATTATATCACAAAACAGCCTTATTTCCATTGATTGAAATGAATTATTATAGTATAAGTGGTTTTTTATCAAAGCCTAATTGCCACACCAGGGCAATTCCAATAATTACCGGCGGCATGATGTAGTCGGCAATAAAACGGATATGATAACCGTTCGGTTTGAAGCCGAATTTCGTTATTATGTAGTAGTAGAATGTTACGCTTCGTTTTTTTGTGAAAAATTGCCGGCGGGTCAACAAGCAGTCGCCCAGCGCTAGAAGCTGAATGAAATACAGGAATATGCCGATAGCAATTAACCACCAGTTGAATAGAAACGGTGATGCCCAAATAAGCAGGATAATTACAAGATGTAGGCCAGCCAATAGCGTAAAGGGCTGATTTTTTATTGCTTGGGGGTCAATTGTTTGTTGCTTCATATTCATGCGGCAGGAATGCCTGAAGAGATTTTTATTTCTGTGGACGGACTTCGATATCAAATTTTTTCAGCATTGAGGCCAGCGTTACCAGCGGCAAGCCCATGACATTGTAGTAGTCGCCGTAGATTTTTTCGATAAAAAGTGCTCCCCACCCTTGGATGGCGTAGGCACCGGCCTTGTCCAATGGTTCTTTTGATCGGACGTATTGTCGGATATCATCGGGATTCGATTTGTTCATGTACACGTCCGTGGTCACTGCGCGAATGATGGTTTTTTTATTTGCAGTGTCAATCACCGTCAGACCGGTAATGACTGAATGCCGGCGTCCGCTTAGTGTGGTTAGCATTTTTTCTGCATGAGCTGCATTACGGGGTTTCCCTAATATTTTTCCGTTAGATACGACGATCGTGTCTGCGGCGATGATCAGCGCATTGGGGTATCGTACGGCGACTGCCAAAGCTTTCCCGCGTGACAAGTGCATGGCCACCTGTTTTGGGGGCATGTGCCGAGGCACAACTTCACGGTAATTACTTTCCGCAATTTCAAAATGGCATCCGATCTGGGTCAATAATTGCCGCCGTCGGGGGGAGGCTGAGGCCAGGACTAATTTTCGGGTTGCCGGATGTCGCATGTCCATTATTCTATTATTAGCGTATGAAAATTTTCGCGTAATTTGGAGATTTTCGGGTTAATAACAACTTGGCAATATGGCTGGTTCGGGTTTTTTGCCATATAGTCTCGGTGGTATTCTTCTGCCGGGAAAAACTCTGCAGTTGGTTTAATTTCTGTCACAATCCGATGATGGAATATTTTTTCATCAGTGAGACTTTTGATGAATTTTTCCGTCTCAACATGCTGCAGTTCATTGTGATAGAATACAACGGAGCGATATTCACTGCCGATATCGTTGCCCTGGCGATCCATACTGGTCGGATCATGTGTGGCGAAAAAAATGTTTAGAAGTTGGGCAAATGAAATCACATTTGGATCAAATATAATTTGAACCGCTTCAACGTGGCCAGTGGTGCCAGTACAGACCTGTTCGTATGTCGGGTGGGGCATGATGCCACCGATATAACCTGACATGACACTGATGACGCCATTGATGTTTTTAAAAATTGCCTCAGTGCACCAAAAACAACCACCACCGAATGTGGTAGTTTGTTTATTTGATAATGTCGTATTCATTAGGGAGTAATAGTAGGCAAGTCTTTATACGTAATAAGTATACTGCTTTTTGGAAAAGTAAAAAACGCCCCCGTAATGGAGGCGTTTTTTGACAGCTGGACAGTCGGGCCCTTATTGCATCCCGTGCTTGCCGGAACCGAACCCTAACCCATCCATCATCGGCTGAGCCTGGGCATTCTGGTATATCTCGTCAGCCTGAGCCTGGGACATGTAGCCGACCTTGACCATGTCATCAAGTCTGGTTTTGAATTCGGAGAGGCGGTGGGATTTCATGGTATCATACGTGACGCCATGTTCGGCGGCAACCTGGTACATCGGCTTGCCAGCCTCGATTTCCTTCTCCAAATCCTCAACCGACATATTGAAGAGCGTGGCCTGTTCCTCGAGCCGTTCCTGGTGGCGTCCGCCAAGGCCATTGTGAGCCGATTGGTCTGCGAGCGTTGCTGTCGAGGCAGAAACTTGTGTATCTGCCACTGCACTCGTCACAGTGTCGGTTTGGGCGTGAGCGACGCCGATAGCCGCTAAGGCCAGCGAACTGGCCATTACGACCGCCAAAAAGAGTTTGGAACTTTTGGACATAGGCAATAATGTTAGTTGATTAGATGCGCGCTATAATACTATAGCGGGAGCGTATGAATACCTGATGAAAATGAACCGAGGGCCGATTTTCCGTACGGATTTAAAAAATTATTCCCGTTACGGATAAACGGGTTGTTTGGCGTTCAGTCTGGCTGGCGATTATGGCTGGAACGGATGGGGGGAATTAAAATCTGGGACTAATTCATTTTGACTGGAAAACTCTTGGATCCAACCGTTGGCCAGGCCGAGACGGCCCGCAGTTTCAACTACTGCAGCATATTCTTTGGCAGTGAGCGTCCTATTTAATTCAGGGTAATTTTTTGCTCTATATTGCGGCGTGTATTGGGACATTAAGCTTAGATGGATCTCAGGGGATACACTTGCCAAGAATTCTAAATCTTGAATACTGCCGGCAATATCGTTTGGCAGGACCAGATGACGAACGATCAGTCCATGTTGGGCAATGCCATTTGGGTCGCATTCCAAGGTACCGACCTGCCGGAACATTTCCGTGATGGCCCGTTTGCTCGTTTCGGTATAATGGGGAGCCTGAGAATATTTGAGTGCCATGGCACCGTTGCCGTATTTGATATCGGGTAGGTATATATCAATAATACCCTCAAGCAATTTCAATGTATTGAGTGAGTCAAAGCCATTAGTGTTGTAGACGATTGGTAATGTCAGTCCTTGTTTTTTTGCCTGGCATAGGCTGGCGATAATTTGGGGGATGTAATGCGAAGGGGAGATCAGGTTGATGTTATGGGCACCATTTTTCTGTAAACTAACCATTTCGTCCGCTAATTTTTGCTCGGTATACAGATTTGTTTTGTATTGTGACGCTGGATGGCTGATCTGCCAGTTTTGGCAGTAGCTACAATGGAGATTGCAGTGGGTAAAAAAAATAGCGCCAGATCCTTTTGTGCCAGAAATTGGCGGTTCTTCCCCGTGATGCAGGCCGATGTGGGCAATTTTCAATTGATCTGTGGCGCCACAAAAGCCGACCAGTCCTCGTGTCCGGTCAATTTTGCATTCTCGCGCGCACAGGGAACAATTGGATAATGTTTTTTTCGCCTGCCGTGCGCGTTGTTCTAATTTGTTGATTGGGAGGTGCATGGATTAGGCGACAATATAGACGTAGCGGAGGATTCCAGCTCCACAATTCGTTACATTATGAATGGTATGCGGAGGATTGTAGGCGACATAACCCGCCCGTAGTTTCTTTTTATTGCCGTTGGCCAGCAGCAAGGCGGTGCCTTTCAGAATAATAAGTATTTCCTCGTGTTTGCCGGTAGAATGTTCGCCTACGGATTCCCCGGGCTTTAGGACGCTTAAACCTGAGCGCATGCGCTTGGTCTGCGGCGGAGCATATAGCGTTCCGCGATGAGTTAGTTTTTTTATTTTCATGATGCGCGGCTTAGTTGTTTAATATGCTGGAGCAATTCATTGGCTCGCTGCTGGTAAAATTCGCGTGGGTAGTGCTGGTCAGACAATAATGGGCTGATTGGCGTGCCAATAATCATGTCAACATTTTTTGTTTTCCATGGCCGTAGTGGCCAGAATGTTACTGGCCAAATGGCATCCGAACCGGTGATATGCACCGGTATGATTGGAACTTGGGCCTGCTGGCTAATGACATATGCCCCGGTATGGATGCGATCCGTCCGATGATTGGGGTGGATGTCGCCCTCAGGGAAAATGCCGACACTGTACCCCTGACGCAGCCTTTCGACAGCCTGGCTGATCGTATGGTGATTGTCGGGAATGGCCTGGCCAATATGGAAATCAATGAGCCGGTGCAGCCAGTCGTTCAGCAGCCGGGATTGGGCGATATACGTTATTGGCCTCCGGAATGCCAGGATAAGCATGATTGTGTCCAGTGAGCTCAAGTGATTTGATGTAATTAAACATGGGCCATCAGGGATATTGTCTAGGCCTTGGATATTTCTGAAATAAATAGAAAAGGGTTTTAGCAGTTTCCAATTGATGCGCATATCCGTGCAAGAGCGGTTATAATGTTAGGACTTACCATTTTTCCTGGTGGATGCGTGATTGCTCAAAATCGGTATCAGCATGCGGCTCAATTGATTCGGCCGGAAAACCGACGGCGATAGCATTGATGACGACGTATTCGCTCGGAATGCCGGTTATTTTTTTTACTTCGTCTGCAACTGCAAGTCTGAAATTTTTCCAGACGGAACCGAGCCCCAGTTCCGTGGCCTGTAATAAAATATTTTCTGAAGCCAGGGACAGGTCCTGTACTGGCTGTTTTGTTTGCTCGGGGTCGGTTGTTGGAATGATCAGAGTAGGCGCCTCCAGAATGAAGCCCTGTTTATTTACGGTGGCCTGGTATATGAGTTTTTTCGTTTCCTGATCTGTAACAATGATATAATGCATGGCTTTATTGCCACGAGAGGCGGGGGCGAATTGCGCTGCCTTCAGCACCTCCTGAATTATATCAGTAGGTATGGGACTCTGTTTGAATTGACGTATACTGCGCCGTTTTTGGATGGCTTGTATGATCATGGTTTAAGTATATCTGATAGTCTGGTATCGGAGAAACCGCCAACAATTAATGTGGCTTCGGCTAGGAATTTTTTATCAAAAGTCGTAGTCAGTCCGATCGAACGCATGCCTGCCCGGCGAGCCGCTTCGATGCCGTTTGGCGCATCCTCAAACACGAGGCAATTACCCGGTTCAACGTTTAATTGTTTGGCAGCGTACAAAAAAATGTCCGGGTCAGGCTTGGAACGCGTTCCGGCCGTATATATATCGTACACGTGGCCATGGAACAGTTTGCGTAAACCGAGGTGATTTTCAGCTAATTCGAGGTATTCTGGTTTGAGTGAAGTTGCAACTGCGGCCGGCATGTCGTTGTGCTGGGAAAAGAAATCCTCAAAACCATTAATAAATGATATTTTTTTCCGGAACAGCCTCTCGACGATTTCAATCCGTTCTTGCATTAGAAGCTGTTCATCTCCCGGTATATGGAAAAATTCCTTCATGATACGTGTCCCTTCAAGGATGGAGCTGCCGACCATTTTAATCCCAAGTTCGTTTGGGAAAGGCTGGCCACGCCGACGGCAAAATTCCTCGTCCGCCGGTATCCATACGGTATGCATGGTATCTATGACCACGCCTTCCGCGTCAAAGATGAGGGCTTTGATGGGTTCTTCCATGGGCACTGTATTTCTTATCCTGTTAGCGGACGATAAAATCTAATATGACGCCGGTAATCAGAGCCAGCCCTGATATGATGAATATGAAAATATAGTTCCATCTTTCCTTTGAAGATTGGAGAGTTCCGAATATATATTTCATGGCTTGCCGGTCTTCGTTCGGGAGAGGTAGGGAGTCCGTCTTTTTCATCAACTCATAGTCTCGAATGATCCGGGACCGTTTTTCGGAAATTTGGAAACGGTGGATGAAGTAGGCGACAAACCCGATAGTGCCTACGTACCAGGCGACCTGTGCCCAGGCGGAATTGATGTAATTGAGCACGACGATGATCCGGTAGGCGAACGTGGCAATAATTCCGGCCCAGAAAAAAAACAACCGGACGTTTTTTGAATGTGTAGTAAGTTGTTCCATGGCGTTATTCGGGGGCTTCCAATAAGTCTACCATCTCCTGGGCGATGCGGGCGTGGTGCTGTTCGTCCGTGATGATGCCCTGGAGGACGGCCCGGTCTTTTTCGTCGGTGATATACGGCAGAAGAGTTTTATAAATCTGTTCAGCTTTGATCTCCATAAATTTGATTTCTATGCAGTCATTGACCAGTTTTTCTATTGAATCCTGCATAGGGCTAGTATTTTAATGCTAATTCGGACAAAAGCTGCTTGTGCCGCTCTGAATCACGGACCAGGATGGTCAGCATCTGTACGATTCTTTTCTTTTTTTCTTCTGATAATCCTTTGAATGTCTCGGTCTTGGTAATTTCATCAGCAATGACACTGATGACGTTTTCCTCAAAATTAATCCCCGCGCCAATCTGATTTTTCAGGTTATTTTTCATGATGGTATTGTAGCATGTCGCCCAGCAGTTTGTTAATGTAATTCATTGGTCCGTCATTAGTTATAATGACGTCGAAATTTTCGCGGTACGAGGGGAGCTGTTTTTCTTTGTTGTCGTTGAGGAACCCGACGGAAATCAGGTTATCGTAGTCAAATCCCTGGACCATCCCGAGATCGTCGATAAAATCGCCTAACAGTAGGACATTTTTTCTGTTTTTTACTTCTTTGTAGACCGGAAAATTCTGAATTGCTGTCTCGTCTTTGTTCAGCGAATGGATGATCGGGTCCCGTACTCCGATCGCCTTGCCGTCATTGTCCCAGATGAAGTTGTTACCGATAATATGAACGTTTGGGAGCAGAACCCCATTTTTTTCCAGGAACATCCCGATGGCCTCAGCCCCGATGCCGGTCGCCGACATGATGACCAGGGGGATGTCGTGCTGATTGAGTGTTTTAAAAAAATCGGAGGTACCGGCTCGCAGCCGGGCTTTTGTGAGCTCAATAACTTTCGCGAGATGCTGACGCGTCAATCCGGAATCGATCATCAGGGCATAAATTTTTGTCCACCACTCATGCATAGCCTGTTTTTTCTCGAGCAAGGGCGTGGCCGGATCAGTTTCAATCGGATAATACAGTCCAGCCAGGGCTCGGGCTTTTTCATTGTAATCGGGTGTAAGCAAGGAGTGGTCTCGCAAGGTGACGGTGAGTGACTGGACTATTTTGCCATTCACAAATGCCTTGATCAGTGTCTGGTCAAAATCGGAGAGGATATGAAGTAATTGAGGGCCGTCTTGTCTGATGGCTTGAATTTTTCTATCCAGATTTTTTTGGTTTGGGATAACGACGTTTGTCATGTGGGGGGAATTTCAAAATTTCTGATTAGAGATCTGAGTTTTTGGACCTTGTATTGCTTTATCTGACCACGCCAAGTCCCCGGTACCAGCCTTGGGTCTTCTTGCAGAGCGGGCATTTGACCGGCGGGAATTTTGCCTTATGGATGTAGCCGCAATTCTCGCATTTCCATTCTATCTCGCCATCGCTGGTGTAGAGTGTGCCATTGGCCAGCCGATCATACAGGATGCGGTAGCGTTCCGCATGTTTCACTTCAACCATCGCAATCCGCTTGAACAGTTCCGCGATTGCACGCTCACCTTCTTCTTCAGCGATTTTTTGGAATTCAGGGTACATAGTGCCGAATTCATATTCTTCACCCTCGGCCGCGTGCTTCAGATTGGTCAGCGTGTCGGCCACCGGGTGGATATCGTAGGTGTTTGTCATTTCCACCTTTTCCTTGATGTATTCCAGTTCTTCTTCGGCGTGAGCCCGTTCATTGTCTGCAGTTTCTTCGAAAACGCGGGCGATCCATTCGTGCCCCTCTTTGCGGGCCTGTTTGGCGAAAAAGGTATATTTATTCCTTGCCATCGATTCGCCGGCAATGGCTTTCAGGAGATTCGCGTAAGTTTTTTTCATGTATTTGAAATTTATTAGTTAATATTAATTTACAATTATCTGCGATGCAATATGAATATATATTAGAATGTTTAACAATAATATCATAGCATAGAATAATTTATTTTTCTTTGTACTTAATATAATTAATAGAATAACAATAAGGGTTGAAAAAGATAGGGTAATTATTGTAATAAAAAAAGCCAAGCCAACTAAATCAGAATAGTCTGAAATTAATTTATCAAGCATTATGATCAGAAAATAAGCAATTACCGGGAGGCAAACAATCCATTTATAGGTGAGAGTATTGTATTTATTAATATTTGCAATATTTTCATTCATACCTAGTCTATTTTTTATAAACAATATAATTATTCAAATCATGGAAACGGTTTGTTGACGAATTTCCCTGGGTGGCATCATATCCAGCCGGGTAAGGCGACTGGAAGCCATGCCCAAATTTCAGGGTGCTATTGGATATCTGATAGATGTCGTATAGCGTGGACCCCAAATCCCGGTCTGTGAGATTTATCTGGCCGGGCTGCGGCATGGTATAGGAATAGTTATTAACCAGCGTATCGCCGACCGTACAGTTGTGGTCGCTGCCTGACCAGCGGGTATGGACAGCCGTACCGTCTGCACTGATGACAAAGCGGTGTTTTTCTGACCAGGGGCTGTTTTGGTCAGGTACCAGGCAATCAGATGTCCAGGTGCCGGCGATCGAAGCATTTGAAACACGATTTGTATTATTGTTGTCATTGGAGGCCATTGATGTGTTAGTGGCCTGGTTATTCGTATTGCCTGAAAATCGTTCTTCTGCGTTGGCAATGGCATTTTCAAGTTCAGGGCTGTCGGTATTATTATTTGACATAAAACTGCTCATGAAAAAAAGCCCGCCGGAAAATACGAATAACAATATGATGACTACGATAAACCAGAAAACGGCTTTTGATTTTTTTGGTTGGGGGATTTCCTGGGCCATTTTTTTTCTCGTTATTTGGTAAAGTATTTTTTCATCGGTTCCCAATAAAAATCATTCCAGCCTTTGGCCACCGATTTTGCCAGGGAAATAGGGACGCCCGTCTGGGTAAAAAGGAGTTTAGTGCCGCCCGGAGCCGGCAGGAGGTGTACGGTCAGCGTGGAGAAGTGCCCCTCGGGCCAGTCTTCGCCCCGCCACGTCTGGATGATCTTTTTGTTCGGGTTCAGCTCGATATTCCTGCCCGTCGCCCAGCCGCCAAACATAGTGAATTCACCGCCCACCGAGGGGCTGATTTTCGCTTCACTGCCCGTGAGTGCCGAATGCTTGGCGCTATCCATCCACAGTTCGTATACCTGGCTGGGTGTACCGTGTATGAGTCCACCCTGTTTGATCGAAATAGTGCTTGATTGTTTATCATGTGCCATAAAGTTTGTGGTGGTGGAAATTATTTTTTCAGCAAGTCCCTAATTTCCGTCAACAGTTTTTCCTGAGTTGACGGTTCTGGTTCTTTTTCTTTGGCCGGCTCCCGCTTGAGCGAATTGAGTATTTTTACCATCAGGAAAATAACCGCTGCAATTAGCAAAAAATCGATTACTGCTTGGATAAAGGCGCCGTAGTTGAGTGTGGCAGCCGCCGTGCCGTCCGAGGCCCGCTTGAGGACGGCTTTTAGACTGGCAAAATTGACGCCGCCGAGCAACATGCCGATAAACGGCATCAGGACGTCATTCACAAATGAGGTGATAATTTTCCCGAATGCTCCGCCGATGATGACCGCCACAGCCAAATCCATGACATTGCCCTTGATCGCGAATTCTCTGAATTCTTTGATGATTTTCATATGGTTTGGTTAGTACGCTAATTTGTAATAAGTTTTTTCGCCTGGATATCCCAATCAAAGATTGGCAGTTTTATTTTATTTTTTTTCAAAGCTTTCTTGAGTTCCTTAAAAAAGACGCCGTCGCCCCTGACGCTGACGCTTTTACCCGCCTTGGACAGGACATGTGTCCGTTTTGCCCCACAGGTCGGGGATCCTTCCACTCCGAAAATGCCACAGACTTTGAATCCGGCCTGTCGATACATTTTTGTTAGTCGAATGACATCATTAATCACTTTTCGGCACGCCAGACGGGCCGTTTTGCCTTCATAGTGCTCCCGAGTGGCGGGCGGTCTGTTTACCGGCTCAAATCTCAATTGCGGACAGTCCAGGGCAATAATGCCGTAGTCTCTGGCATGGCAATAATCGACAAATTCCTTGACCAAGCCCGGGCATTTTGCCACGCTTTGCGCGCGGGCATTTTGGTTGAGTAGGCAGTGGCACGCAAAAACCACTTTTTTTGAACGTTTCATAAAAAGATTATATTTTTATATCATACATCCGGTACGTCTTATATATTTTTGCACCGAGTTTTTCCAGCACGCGACGCATGGGAGCGTTTGATTCGTTGATGAGGGACCCTTCGGCGTAGAGGTAGCCTTTTTTGTGCCCTTCCTCATATGTTTTTTTATAGAATACCTTGTCGTAGTCATTGTGCCGGAATGGTTTCAACACCCCCATCACCAGTACCCGGATGCCATTGATATGCTTTTTTTTCAGAAGCATTTTTATGAGCCCAAACGGGAACAGCTTGCCATTGGCCACTTTGAGTGCCTGGTTCGCGTCTGGGATGGAGAGCGAGAATCCGATCGGCTGCCCGTTTACCTCGCCGATATATGCGATGTCCTCATCCAGGATCGTTTTTAGTTCGCGGGCGAGCGCCATGATTTCTCTGTCCGTAAACGGCACGGCTCCCCAGTTTTCATCCCAAGCCTGGTTATAGATGGTGTTCACGATTTTCGCTTCCTGTTCCAATTCGCTTTTCCGCATTTTCCTGACTTTGAATTCCGGATGGTTTTTTTCGGCTGCGTCCGCTTTGGCGATAATGTCTGCCGGCAAACCGGTTTCCGTATACATCTGGTATGCGTACATTTCCTGGGAAGTTTCGAATCCGTAGTTCAGCAGCAGGCGTTCGTAATACCAGGGGTTGTAGGTCATCATGATGACCGGCGGCGAATCGAACCCTTTGACCAGCAGTGAGTATTCGCCGTTGATGGAAAAATTTGCCGGCCCGCGAATTTTACCATAGCCAAGTTTTTTCAGCCATCCTTTGCCATAATCAAACAGCGCTTTCGTGACCTCGCCGTCATCAATGCTCTCGAAAAATCCGAAAAATCCGGTTTGCTCTTTGTATTTTTTTACATGAAGCGTGTTTTCGTGCACCGAAAGCCGGCCAGCGGGTTCACCATCCCGGTATGCCATCAATAGCAGAACTTTGGAATGGTGGTAGTAGGGATTTTTCTCCGGGTTAAAAAAATTACACTGGTCCTTGATCAGTGGTGGTACCCAATTCCGGTCATTTTTATATATGCGCCAAGGGAACAGCACGAATTGCTTGATATCGGATGAAGTTTTGACTTCTTTGATGGTAATCATGGTGTAATTGTACGCCATCCCCAACAATCAGGCAAAACCGGTGTGCCAACTTGAATTTTATCGGAAATTGTGCTAAAATTAAGGCAGAAACCAAAACAAACCCCATACTAGCCATGAGAAAGGCAGGCTCAATCATACTCTTGATTATCCTCGTCCCGGTGACGTTGGTGTTTTTTATCGCTGGCTCTTTACAGCTTAATATCCTGACCGCTGATTTTATCAAGCAGGAACTGATAAAACGTGATGCATATGCTATTGCCGGGGACCAACTATCCTCTCAGATATCTACTTTGGATTTTGGCGATCTGCCCGTGAAGACAGCTGATGTGCAGATTCTAGCCAGGCAGGTATTATCCGCGCGCTGGCTTCAAACGAACGTCGAGAGCATCCTCGACCGTTCTTTTGCCTGGTTCAATGGTTCTATGGATATGACGTTGTCATTGCCCGTCGATTTGCGCCTACCAAAAGCTACGCTAATTCCTGGAGTTGAGGAGCTAATCCGGTCATCCATCCCGAATCTAGTAGAGTGTCCGAAGAACCATGTCGTTACTGAATTGTGCCGCGTTCCGAACATGACCGTTGCGCAGGTGGAGGATATTTTGGAGCAAAACGGCATTGATTTGTCCGCGATCACGACGCAATTGCCCGACTCGTTTGATTTAGCTAATCCGGTATTGCCAACTATAAAGCTTAGCCAGGGGAGTGTGTCATCCCAGCGGCCGCGCGTGTTGGGCATATCAACTACCGCTGAAGATCAGAAGAAAATTGACGAGCAAAAGAAGGGGGAAGAACAAAAAAAATTTGACAGTGGGATGACGGAAGAGGAACGGAAAAAAGAAGAAATGAAAAATCAGGAGGAAGACAATAAATTGACGGAGGAGCCAAAAAAATCTTTTCAGGACCAGGTAAAGGACGCGGTCCAGAAAGCGACGGATATAAAGACGAAATACCACCAAGGGCTGCAATGGTGGCGTGACGCGCTTATCGCCTACGCTGCGGTAATCCTTCTGTTTCTGGCTATAAATATCAAAGGCTGGCACAGGTTTACGCGCTGGTTCGGCATCCTATTGTTGACCATGGGTACGCTGCCTCTACTGGCCAGTATTGCAAGTAAAATCGTTCTGGAAAAAAAGCTGCTGCCGCTAATTCACTTCAACGACAGCATGCCCCTCGCCATCCAAACGGTCATCCCAGAGGCAATCAGGGATGTGCAGCAAGCACTTTTTACGCCCATCCTTATAGTCAGTGCCGTCCTGGTGGGGCTGGGGATTGCCGGAATTATCGGAGCATGTTTTATCGCTAAACAAAAACTACATCAGCCGTCAGTATAGAGCGTGTTGGCTCAGACCATCCTCTTACCGGGTGGTATTTTGCAGTATTCTCTGATGTAGCTTCGCCGAGGTTGCAGTTAACGGACAATACAGATACTGCGTTTTTATTAGAATAAACATGTTTACGCCAAACAGAATGGCGCGTTATATGAAATGGACCCCATTTTTATGAGATGCGTACCAGCCCCACGCTTCAAGTGCAACAAAGAGAAACATAAAAATTAAATAAATATTTACCAGCGGGTAAATGTTTAATAAATAGTGAAAAAGAAAAAAACCAATAATGCCAGTGAGGACATCAAAGATTTTATTTCCAGGTTGCTCCCGTATGCCTTTCACTATCTCGTAGAATTCCCAACTAATCATGAACAGGATAGAAAATACCAAGGCTAGGTTCAAGGTGAAATGGGCAAATAAAAAAGTACCCAATAAAACACCTCCCAACAGTACATGATTGACTGACCAAAAATCAAGATATTCCCCCTCTTTCAACCATATTGCAATGTACCATTTTATTAATTTTTTTTGTTCGCGGTCTATTGTATGTTTCATTGAGGTATAGATTTCGTATCTGCCTTTTTATATCTAATGTTTTGTGAAATATATATGTCATCCCATAAGATTCATTCTTCTCCCGGCAAGTAGTTATGCAATCATAGCTCCGTCAGTAGTTTTGCTGGCGGGTTTTCTTATTTCTCAGCATGTTCCCATATCAGCCGTCAGTATAGAGCGTGTTGGCTCAGACCATCCTCTTACCGGGTGATGTTTTGCAGTATTTCCCGGTGTAGCTTCGCCGAGGTTGCAGCTACCGGGTAATATAGATACTGCGGGTTTTTTTCAAAATGGATCAAATTTTCTGCCGGGTCAAATGGCCTGCCAGAAAGGTCAGTCACGGTACAGCCGCTCGCCTGGGCAATAGTGCAGGCGAACATTTCATAGAGTGGTTCTCCGCCAACCGGGTCTAGGTATCCATCGATCATTTTTGTGGCTAACCTTAGCCAGTAAATATGGCCACTGTTAATAACTATTCTCTTTGCATCGGAGAATATTTTTGAAACCCGTGGAAGATGTTCACGTTCTCTCCGGGATTCCAAAGTTATCACAATAAACGCATCGGCGAGTATTTGCGGGCCTGTTATGGAACCAAAAATCATTTTGTCACCAGACTGGATCTGGTAAAAAATTGTCCGGCCGTCCTCAATGATGGCCATCAACCCGGTCTGGTAATCCATAATGGCGGAGGTGACAAACCCCCCGCGCTCATCGAATATTGAGGCGCCGACGGCGGCATCCAGAAATGTTTTCGTGGCAAGGGTGCTGTTGCAGAACGGGTCGTAGATGACGATATATCTCCCGTGGCCGATAGGCTGCCATCCGCTTTCCTCGGAGAACGCCCGGCTGAAGTGTCCTGAGGCGGAAAATTCTTTATTAAATACCTCATCAAGCGCCACGTCAAAGTTGTATTGCTCATTCTCGTCGGGTTTTGTCTTGATATGGGTGGCGAGTTTTTTTGAAAACTCGGTGTAGTTGGTTAAAGCCGGATTAATAGATAAAAAAGCTTTTCTGAAAGTCGCATGTATGATTTGTACAAGTTTTTTATCCATTTTTTTGTTTCAAAATTCTAACGTACTTGGTGTAGAGCCTTTTTGTGGTCGGTGTTGAGAAGGGCCTCTTTGTTAATTTTTCGTCATGCTGAATAAGATAAAGCATTTTTTTCTTGTCTCCTTTGAAAAACATTTTTGCCAAAAGAGGGAAGCCCTGTGGTGTGGCCATCCAGGTGAAGTCCAGGTCCGTAAAAGCGGACAATATCAGGTCATTTTTATAGACTTTATTTTCCCCGAAAATCCAGTTGTCATGAACCGATATCCAATAGATAATTTTTTCGGTTTTTTCCGGGGGGTAGTGAACAGCCTTGAGGATTTTTCCTGCCAGTTTCGCACCGGCTACCATATGCAGCTTCTTGAGGCTTTTCTGGAAATAGACCGGCCGGGTTATGCCATAACCGATGTCGTGGAGGATGACCAAAGGCATCAGCAAGGCGTCGTCAATTTTTTCCTTTTTGCAGACTATCAGGGCGTCCCTGATGAGGATTTTGACATGCAGCAAATCAAAGGGCCGTCCTTTTTTATAGTATGGCTCGGCCATTTCCCATATTTTTTTATAGATTTTTTTCATGACCAAGTTATTGAATGAGTTTGGCCCGTATTTCCATCCAGATTTTTCCGATCGTGTTTTCACCTTTGCCGTCCGGCCCGCAGCCCCAGAAACTGTCGACCGGGGAGTTTTCGATAATGGTGCGATTGCCTGTTTTTTTCACTTGTTCACGCACGTCCTCATGCTGTTCGGCCTTGGCGGTCAGCACTTCGCGCATGACCGAAGCTCGATGTATGTACCATTCTGGGAGTACAGTAGCCTTATTCTCTATAGCGATTCGCTTGGCCGCTTCCGGGCTGCCTGCGGTAAATATTTTTTTTGCCACATCGGGCGCCGCAATGCAGAATTTTTTCCACTGAAAAGCGTGTTCAGCGGTAGGGAATGTTTTGCCCCAGAGTGTGATCGTATGCGCAGAAAAGCTGTCCAGCACATGAAAGGCCGGCGTGAAAAAATATACCGCGTCGTCAGTTTCTTTATTCAGGCCTTCACTGGAGTCTGGGTACATGTATAGGTTGGTTATTTTGTGGAAAAAAGATGGAAATGGATGGCCAGTACTATATAGGTGATTGCCAGAATAAAGAAAATTCCCAGTCCGCAGAGAATGGCCTTTTGCGGGCCTATTTTTGGCGAGAGTATGGAAACTGCCAACATGTACGGAACCCAGGAAACCAACGTCCCCACCAATACGAACTTCGCATGTTCACTCACTGCCCGTCCGCCCTGGGTTTGGCCTATGAAGAAGTAGGCGATTAGGGTAAAAACGGGGACAAGTGTAGCCAAGCCGGACAATACTCGGTGGCTACTTTCCTCCAAAACAATAATCAGGGTGGTGAACAGCCCGCCGGTTACGAAATATATTATTAGATTGGGGATATTCATACGGTTTAATTGATTAGTGGGTTATTTAGCCGGCCGCTTGATAACTAAATCCTGTTTTGGATCGGTGGTTTTCAAATTCGCAATGACTTTTTTCGCCACGCTTTCGACGGTCATGTATTCCTTGATATCGTCAGGATATTTTTCGTTGTAAATGTCCGTTTGCATACCACCAGGGTAGACGGCGAGTATTTTAACACCAGTGACTGCGTTTTCTTTTCGAATAGTTTCCGTCAGTCCTTTGATGGCGAATTTGGACGAACAGTAAGCGCTCAGTTCCGGCTTGCCATCGAGCCCGGCGGTAGAGTTTATATTAATAATAACCCCATGCTTTTGTTTTTTCATAATACGGAGAGAAGTTTGGCAGCCGTAGAAGTAGCCGAAAAAATTTACATTAAACAGGCGGCGCAGTTTTTCCGGCGCGACATCTTCTGTCAGGCTGGGAGCTATTTGGATTCCGGCGTTATTAATCCATATATCAATGGCGTCGTATTTTTTTATCACGTATTCACCGAGCCTTTCTACGGTGCTGGCGTCAGTGACGTCGGTCAAGCAATAGTCTACGGCAATTTCTTTCCCGGTTTTTTCAAGCTCGGTTGGCTGGTGGCTGGCAATAACTACCCTCGCACCTTCAGTTTTGAATGCTTTGGCCAGTGCTTTGCCGAATCCAAGGCTGCCGCCGGTGATGACAACGACTTTTTGATTTAAATTCATTTGGTATTTATTGTTTTACAGTTCCGGTGGGGGCTGATGCTGCCGGGACAGCGCTAGGCTGGAGATTTTTATATATATATATGAAGGCCAACCATACGACCGGCATGGCGATAAAAACTCCGACGCCCAAACAGATGGCGCCGAGGATCATTGCACCGATCATGCCAAGTGCGAAAAGGAATAGCGACCCCTTGATGCCCTTGGTGAGTTCCGTGCTCTGTTTCATCGCTTCGCCGATGTCCAGGTTCTTGTCGATGATCAGCGGAACGGTGAACATGAAACGCAGGCCAAAGTAGATGCCGGGGATGATCAGGGCGATGAAGCCTAGCATGACAATAAGTCCGATAAGTATTGAGGCTCCGAGTACCCGCCAGAAATATGCAAACTGGGTGAAGACGTCGGTCAGCTCGCGTTTTGTGCCGCCGTAATAGTCCAATATGATCTTGGTATAACCGCTGGTCATCCACGCGCTCAGGAAGATGCCGAGGAAATTAAAATATGCCCTGCCGTCTTTAGGGCCACTGCCAATACCTTCGATAATTATGACGATGACCGCCAATCCGACAAAGTACCAAAAATTTTTCTTTAATTCCGTCCAGCCGTAGCTGAACGCCTGGCCGATGGCCACTTGTTTTGTTTCCATGGTGTTTATATGTTACTAATTGATAATGAGTTTATTATACCAATTTTTTCGCCCATTCGGCAGCTCGTTCCAGTTCGCCTTCTTTGAGCGGACCTTTTTTATCCATGACGAAAAAGGCTTCCGGTGTGACTGCCATTTGTCCGCCTTTATTGGCCAGCATTTTGGAGATTTTTTCCGCCGCATAGCCGATAGTCTTTACCAGCAGACGGATAAATAGGCCGTGATTTTTTGCCTCGAACCGTGTATCAAAAGCGGCAACCTTGATGTTCTGCAGTCCCAGAGCGGGGATGCTGTTAATAAGATTTTGGACTGACAGGGTGGCCCGGCCGCCCTGGGTAGGGGAACCGACAATCAGGAGTCTGGCTGATTGTACTTCGGCAGCATTGGTTTCATTCGGCCTGACCACTTTCGTTTCAACCTCCAGAGCCTGGCCGATGGCTCTGGCAATTTTTTCGGTGTTGCCGAACTGGGAATCATAGATGACGAGGGATTTCATGAGATCGTATGATTAGTATGCGATTTATTGTTCCATGATTTAAGTATATATTTTTTTCTATAAACGGCAAATAAGAGAGAAATGTTGATGAATATCAGATATATTGGAAAAGCGATCTCAGAAAGACTCCAAATTTTCATTGCAGCAAAGCTGGTCATGACATTAAAAAGAGCGGTCACATACACAATGCCTGATTCAGTTTCGGGGTGAGTCCATGATTTTTGTAAGGTCGGGATCGCCGCAAAAGCATCTCCGGCAATGGCGAATATGATAGCGAGGGTTGGGTTGTTGGTTATCCCCCAAAGTACTAACGCGAGCACTGAAAGCACGCCACAGATGTAATCGTGTTTGCCTAGTTTCCAATAAGAGTTTTTATTTACAAATGAGGCGATAAAGACCAGTATTGGGCCAAAGCCAGCCATGAAAATTGGTAAAGCCGCCCACCTTATTCCGTCGGCAAATGCCGCAGCGGCTCCGATGAGTGGAGTAATGGACCATAACAACCAGCTGACTCGGTTGGGTTTCGTGATACCTTTCAGAGTGTCCCTGATGTAGGAAAAAGTTCCGAAAAGGCTTACTGCGGCACCGAGAAAAACAAGATAATGGAGCATGGAAAGATGAATTAGGTAAATTCTGTGAGTTGATCGCCAGTCTCTAGCCAATATATAAGGACAGTATTCCCAGAATTACTACACTGACAACCATAATGGCGAGGAACAACAGCAAGCGTGCTTTATCAAAAAATCGAGAATCGTTCGGGATTGGTAATTTTCTTATCACTAGCCAATAACCGGCGGCTCCTATCAGTAGTTCAATAAATATTCCTATATATCCGATGATCATCGAGGCGATCAAAGAACTACCGACGGTAATTACAATACAGCCCGCGATTGATCTGAATGAATCCGTCCTTGGCATGGGAGTTGGGCTGCTCATAAATTTTATATAAGTTTATTCATTAATATTTCTTATATGTACTTCATTTTTCGCCTGCCAGGCCGGGACGGTCACGAGGATCAGTTTCATGTGGCCGAGGTAATAAACTTTAGTTTTTGGCGGGATGACGATGACGTCGGTTGCCTTAGCCTTGTTGGCTTTTCCGTTCAGGTAGAACGTTCCGGATCCTTTTAGTACATAGTATATAAAGGTACTCTTCCTGTTCATGAATTCTTCGAAATGGCCTTTCTTGACTTCGATATAGGCCAATCCGGCTTCTTTACGGTTGATTTTATACACCCGGAGATCGGCGCCAAATTTATTCTTGTGGATAGTTTGCTTGCGAGTGAGTTTCATACATTATTGCTTAGATTTAATAATCTTAACTTTTCCCAGCCCGAATGTACTGTATTTTTTTGGGAAGGTAGAGGTGTCCAGCTCAATCGCGGTGACACAGTCAATGCCAATACCGATTTTTGCCTTAGTTTGATTCATGCATTCTTTGAGTACTGTTTGGAGTTTCCGTTCGGTGTAATGGGGGATTATAAAAGTTTTTTTAAGTATACCTAAGCCTGGGAGTATGCGTCTAGGACCGTCGGCGCCTCCTGATCGGAAATATTCGCCGGTAAACATAGAGCCTGCTGACTCGCCGATGTAATAATCGGCTTTTTTTATTAGACTGAGCAGGCGCCGGCTTGCCCTGACTTTTTTTATGAGGTTCACGTGCTGGCTGCCACCACTGACAAAGATGAGCGGGGAGCGGGCTCTGGCAATATCACTTTTTTTAGCGGCATTGAGGTACGTAATCCCGGGAATGTGCATGTATTTTTTGAACCAGTCTCCGCTCCATTCCTTTTCAGAGGCGATGATGCGGGCAAACGGGACGTGTAAAACCTGTTTGGGCCTTATCCGTTTAATTTCTTTTTCTATGAGTTTTAATTCGGCTCGTACCTGGCCCTGGCCGATCTCTGCGCCACCGAAGAGGATGAGTTCCATGGTTTTTAAATAATTATTATTTCGATTTTGCTCGGTATTTTGAATAGATCCTTTCGAAATCCTTGTCCCGGTATATGATGATGAACCTATCTCGATACGACAACCCCTGAATAATGGAGCCAACTAATATACCGAGGACGATGGGGTGGTAGAATTTACAAACTAGAAATATGGCCAGAAGCGTCGCACACCAAAGCCAGTGGTGGATGTGGAGCCGGTATTGGCCGATTTTTGGGCGTATTGACCTTTCGATCCTGTCGCCCTCATGTTTGCCTGAAAAGACTTTCCAGAACAAAAATCCAGCCGCTGACGAAAGTAGGAATTGTATGATAAATAGAAGTGTCATATAGTGTTAGTTTAACAGAATTTTTATCGCTGAAGCAACTACAACAATAGAAAAGACAATCTTAACCCACTTATCTCCCTTTTTGATCGCCGTATGAGCGCCAATATAACCGCCAATCAGCATGCCGATGAATAATGCGATGCCGACTTGGTAATTGATTAGATGGCTGATGGCGAAAATTATCACCGACACCAAGGAAAATATTGAATATGAAACCAGCTCTGTTGCGTTACCCTTGAGCATCGGCAGACCGAAAAAGAAAATGACAATACTCATTGATAATGCGCCAAGACCTCCGAAAAATGAGGCAATAATTGAAATCAGAAAGTAACAGGCGTATCCAACAGCTTTTTTAATCGGGGAAACATTTAATTCCTCAAGGCCAAAGTTTTTTTTAAAAAAAATCGTCGGGAGTAATAATAACAGCAGCACGCCTATTAATTTTTGCAATACATCAGTATGGATCGTGAGCAATATCCGCGCCCCAATGAAGCTTCCGGCAATGCCGATGATGCTCAAAAAAATCGCGTAACTCCAGACAACTTTTTTCTCGCGTATGAATTTGTACAGGGCCCCGAAACTCAAACCCATGCCGCCAAGCTTATTGGTGGCGAGTGTGACCTGCGGCGGAATGCCGAGAAAGAGCAGGAATGGTATTGAAATAAGGCCGCCGCCACCGGCGATGGCGCCAACGAAGCCAGCTAGCAGCCCAATCACCAAAGTTAAAAGTAGGGTAGTAATAGCCATGGGTCCAGTCGGAGATGGGGCTCTCTTATGTAATTATTCTGGCAATAGCGACCTCATTTTCTTTGCGATGAGGTTGGTCGCAAATGTCGGGTTGAGACGATAGAGCATGTTCATGAGTTTGGAGTCTTGGCCGACATATATCAATGGTTTGTTTTTTTCTATCCCACGGATTATTATGTCTGCCGCATCTTTTGCTGACAGCATCTTGATACTTTGTGATTGCGTATTGCTTTTCGGCAGTTCTGGGCCTTTGACGCCGGAATTAGACGTAATATTCGTTTGGATCGCTCCCGGGAAGACGGCAGACACCCGCACGTTTGTGTGCGCAAGTTCAGCATATAATCCTTCTGTCAGCAGCTTAATTGCCGCTTTTGATGCGCCGTACACGCTTTGGCCAGGCACTGGCAGAAATCCGCCCATGCTCGATGTGTTGACGATGTGCGCTTCCGGCCGTTTCAGGAACAAGGGGAGGAAAGTTTTGATCATGTAGAGCGCGCCGTAGAAATTTACGTTTATGACCCGGTTAATCGTCTCATACTCAAGGTCATTTACCCGGACAAACGGCTGGATGATCCCGGCGTTGTTGATGATGCCGTCCACATTCCCGTGTTTGGCAATGACATCTTTCGGCAGTGCCTCTACTGCTGCTTTATCGGTTATGTCCAAAACGTGGGTTGAGACGTGTTCTGCTTTTACTCCGGCCAATTGCTTCGTTTCGTTCAGCGTCGCTTCACGCATATCCACGGCGGCAACGCGTGCCCCTTTTCCGAGCAGCGCAAGGACCAATTCCCGGCCCATCCCATTGCCGGCGCCGGTGACGACTATAACTTTATTCTGAATATTCATTAATGATTTATTAGTTTTTTATTGTTCATTCGGAGACGGGAGGATTCGAACCTCCGAGACCCGTTAAGGTCTACTGGTTTTCGAAACCAGCGCGTTCAACCACTCTGCCACGTCTCCATTAGTGTTGATAGATATATATCTTACTGGATGTATAAGGCACGTCAATTGGTTTGCTTGGAAGTGCCGTGTAATTCTCGATATAGTTTATCATAATTCTTGATTATACTGTAGTTTTCAAGTTGGGATACGGCCGTATCGTATTGCAATGGATTGAGTTGAGCCAGAGTTTGACGCGCTCGTGCAAAAAGCTTAGTGACTTGATCGGCTGAGGGTTGGAGACGGTTTAGAAGATGACCGTATCGGTTAAGGTACTGGGATTGCTGTACAAGATAGATCAATTCCTGAGCATCTTCAGGTTTCGTTTCCGGGGAGAAGCCGATAAATAGTGGCGGCACCACTTCTCTGGTCCGAACCCGAAACTTTGGGCTCGTTTTTAGAAATTGTTCAAATTCTGGACGCTGTTTAATTTCCTCGAATACTTTTTTTTGCAATTCGTCATCGCGGAAGAGCACGTCAGGTGCATGATAATCGTCAAGTTGTTTGTTATTGAGGTATCCTTTAAGAATCCTGGAGATGTTTATCTGCGGATGTTTTTGTGAGATTTTCCATAACGTTTCAATTTCGGACGGATCCGCGTCTGGTGATATTTTTTCATACTCCCGGGTAAGCGTATCGCACAAGCCGGGAGGGATTTCGTCCGGTATGCCTTGTTTTGATAATAGTTCAAGTGCGCGGGAAGCGAGGTAGGGCTTTTCCTGGTCAGCAGTTCTACTCCCGCCTGCACCGCCAGGGCGTTCCATTTTCAGTGCATAGTAAGAAAGGATGTGGGAAAGTTGTTCAGTTTTTTGCGGGGACGCGTCGCCCATGCTTTTACCGATCTCGTGAACGGCAGGCTCCATGCGAGTCAGCGTGTGGTCAAGTCCGGTGACTTTTCTTGTTTCCAGGTCCCGTTTAGCCCACGTAGCATCCACAATAGTGGCGTTCGCCGAACCGGTACGGGATACGGTTATAAATGTATTCCAGGCATGCCCTTCACGATGCACTTCTTCAGAATTTCTTTTTTTCCTTTTTGGGGCAAATGCATCATCATGTCCCTCCTCAAAAAGACAATGCGTGTCGCGTAGCTGATTAAATTTTGTTTGATGCATCTTTAGCGCTTCAAATACCGCTTTGACCGTACTGGCAAAATTTCGACAGACCCCATTTCCTTCCCAGTTGGGCATGCCTTGCATCGACTGGCCTTCCCGTAAAAGTTGCTGCGCAGTATTCAGGTCAGCTCTTGTCTTTTGTGGTTTTAGTGCTTGGTCGGGGGGCTGTTTTTGGTCGGAAGTCATATCATATTTACTCAGCTCGATGACAATTCTCGTGCTCAACTCCACTGACTGCCTTGGCGTGAGGCTGTCTAAATGCTTGATGCCGAGTTCTTTGAAAATCGTTGCGCCTTTACCCTGTAAATAGGAATCAACAAATGTGTACAATTTTGAATCCCAATCCTTTTCTTTGATCGTTTCCTGGTAGGTGCCGGCGCTCGGATGGGTACCGGCGACTTTTTCCTGTTTCATGACAAATGTTTGGATTGAGGAGGGGATTTCGTGTGCGTGTTCGGAAGGAGCAACCCGTGGATTGAAAGAATCAAAATCAGAAAATGCAACTTTTTCATTATCCGCCGTTTGAAGTTCTAAGATGGGGTTATGGGTGAGGTTCTCGTCTTGTTCGCGGGTGGAAAGATAAAAATTTTTCGCTTCATCCCATGTGGTGAATTCCGTAGAAGCGGTACCGACATAATGTCCAGTCTCAGAGTCAGCCAATCCGGGGAGCGTCACCGAAAATTTTCCGTCTGGAGTGGGGTCTATGCGGTAAAAAGAATCTGTGAACGTTTTTGCGAGTGAGTTTCTTTCTTGTTGAATCCTTAGCTGTTCGCGGGCCGTATCAGCCGCTTGATCAGCCTCTTCTTTTGTGGCAAAGCGTTTTTTTTCATTGCCGATGATCAGATCGCTTTCCGTATCAATCATGCCGGGCAATGACACCTCAAAACCGCCATCGTTAGTTTCGGCCACATCAAATAATTTAACCGTATCTAATTGAGGATTTGTCGGAACGGATTCCGGGGTTTCCAGGCTTGGTATGTGTTGATTTACGGCCGACATAATTATCGTTGGTAACAGTATATCTTACTCGATGTATTAGGAACGTCAATGGTCTGGGTCGGCTGCTCGCCTCGCGTTCGGTTCGGCGAAGCGGGCCAATTAGGGATAGGGTAACCATAGCAAATGACCCGGCTGCCAGGCTTCAATTGGCCCTGTAAGTATACACCGACCCGGGGCATCAGGCTCTGGATAAGGAAGCAGAAGACGATGTCGGCTTTGGAAAGATCGGCCTTGAAAAAATCCCGCCAGTACACTTGGGTTTTTGCTTTATTCAGTCGGATGTTTCGTAAAGCCCTAATATAGGGGAACGGCGACGCTTCATAACCGATTGTTCGGCATCCAAACTTTTTTTCTAGGGCAATAAGCACGTCAGCGTCACCACATCCCAGGTCATAGACCAGCTCTTCCGGTCTGATTGAAATGCTATTGAGGATCGTTTCAATTGCGCTAGTAGGTGTTTTGACGTACGGTGCTTTATAAATAAGTAAAAGGACGAACCAGAAAATGGCGATGCAAAAGGCGACGAAGCAAAAGATGAGGAAGAGAATAGAGAAAATCAAAATAATCATTAAAAGAAAACTATAAAAGTTTTTCTTGTTTGACCACGTATTTCTTCCGTTCAGCATCAGTGAAGAGCTTCACGATACCGTATTCACCGTCATAGCCAGGTTCAACCGACATTTTACCCTCGCGGATGCGTTTAATCGCTTCAACAATCGTAGGGTTGGTCATTTTTTTCAGTTCGTCGATTGACAGGTTGAGTAGAATATTGAATTCGTTGCCACCCTTAGCAAGGATTGAGTCGTATTCTGCGGTAACACGCTTGGTATGGACGCCCTGGTCAATACTTTCAGCAATGATTTCGCGTAAGGGGACCAGGCTCTTAAATGGCGGGCGGTTAGCCGGCTTATATCCTTCTGGTCGGTCGGCGAGCTTTCCCACGCGGCTGAGCACGCCGACGGTGACCGGCTTCTTGCATTTGGGACAGATGCCTTTGAGTTTCCTAGTTTCAGCCGGCGACAGACGGACTTTGCATTTGGCATGCCCATCCCAATGGTAACGGCCTTCTTCCGGATAGAATTCGACGGTGTAGGCGATTTTATTCTTCCCGCTCGTTTGTTTCAGGGCGGCCATGATATTTTTATATGACAACGATTCCAATTCCATAACTGTCGCCTCTCGGCCCAGCTTATCAGGAGAATGGGAGTCGGAAAATGATACTATAGAATATTTATCCAACTGCGAAAGACGCCAGTTCATCGGCGGATCGGACGACAGTCCAGTTTCAATGGCGTAAATGTTTTTTGTCTGTTTACCGAAACATTCTTCTACCGTATCAAAACCTGACATGGAACCGAACATGGAAAACCATGGCGTCCAGATATGGGCCGGGATGACCAGGGAGTCTTTGTCCGCCTGTTGGGCTAGTTCAACAATGTGTTCGGCGGACATGCCGACAATCGGCCGACCGTCGGATTTGACATTTGCTCCTTCCGAAACAAGGAGTCCATTGAATTTTTCAACAGCATCCAGCGTCGGCATGATGACGACCAGATGGATGCGACGGGTTTTGCCACCCTGCGAATATATACAGGATATCTCCGACGTCAGCATGAAATGGATGCAAATTTTCTGATTTTTCAACTGGTACAGTCCATTTGATTTGAGCTGAAGTTTTTTCTTGAGCTCGGCAAACCAGGCCGGGTGCGTAAAATCAGCGGCCGTCACGACGTGCAAACCTTTGATATCGGCGACCACGGACAAATGCTCCAGGTCCATGTCGCGTGACACAGCCCGGGAGTATTTAGAATGGTAATGCAAATCAGTGATGTATTCAGCCATAATACACTCAGTTTATCATCACTGACCGCTTAACTCAAACGGAATATTTACTTAATGACGCCGTGTTTCTTACCGACTTTAATGAAGGCGGCTATGGCTTTTTCTACTTGTTTCGTGGTATGTGCGGCAGACAATTGTACGCGGATACGGGCCTGGTCCTGTGGCACCACCGGGTACCAGAAACCGATGACGTAGATGCCTTCCTCGAGCAGGTCGGCCGCCATGGCGCCGGCCAAACGGGCATCGCCGAGCATGACGGGGATGATTGGGTGTCCAGCCCCGCGGAGGGTGAATCCGGCTTTAACCATGCCTTCACGGAACTGGTTCATGTTGGCATGAAGTTGTTTACGGGCAGCCGTGGTTTCGTCAGCATGGTCGAGGATGTATTGGGTAGTAGCTACGATGGCCGGCATAAGCGAATTGGAGAATAGGTAGGGCCGTGACCGTTGGCGCAGTAGGTCCACAATTTCCTGCCTGGCAGCAGTGACTCCGCCGGATGCGCCACCAAGTGCCTTGCCAAAAGTCGTTGTGATGATGTCTATCCGCCCTTCCGTACCGGTAGCTTCGATACTGCCATGGCCATGTTCTCCGACGACGCCGGTGGCATGCGAATCATCCACCATAACCGCAGCATCATATTTATCCGCCAGATCGCAAACGCCTGGCAGGTTGGCGATTTCCCCGTCCATACTGAAGACGCCGTCGGTGACAACGATTCGTGTCCGCTGGCCCTGGGCTTCTTTGAGTTTAGCCTCCAGGTTCGTCATGTCATTATGCTTGTAGCGGTAGCGGACAGCTTTACAGAGGCGGACGCCGTCAATAATGCTGGCGTGGTTGAGTTCGTCAGAAATGATCGCGTCCTGTTCGGTAAATAGCGTTTCGAACAGTCCGCCGTTAGCGTCAAAACAGGAACTGTAGAGAATCGCATCATCTGTGCCGAGGAATTTCGCCAGGCTTTCTTCCAGTGTCCGGTGCTGTTCCGACGTACCGCATATGAACCGGACAGAGGATAAGCCGTATCCATGCTCGTCCAGGGCCGTTTTTGCCGCACTGACAACATGTTTGTCATTGGCCAGTCCGAGGTAGTTATTCGCACAAAAGTTAAGGACTTTTTTGCCATTGACCGTAATCTCGGATCCTTGGGCGGATTCGAGGAGGCGTTCTGTTTTCCAGAGTCCTTGGTCTTTAATATTCTTTAGTGTATCTGTGGTGGTTTGTTTGAGTGTTTTGTACATGGTGTATTAAAAATATTTAGTGTGGTCAGTGTATCATTTTTTAATTATTTATGCCACTCCGATGGGGGAAATCTGATATACTGTAGATATGGCAAAACGGCATAATATCATACTCCTATCGTTCGACGTTTTTACCCTGATCATCTGGGCCTGGTTGTTTGTAGATTTTTTCAGCCGTGGGCAATACAAGGTGCCATTGGCAGCGTCAAGTATCTATGTCATGTTGCTGGCATTCTATGTAGGCGACAAGGAAATCCGGAAGCTGCGCCAGAAATATTTTCCGCGTTTCCGGCATGGAGAGTATTTTGCCTATTTGTGGGGCATTACCCTGCTGTTCATGCTGGGGTTCTACGTTTGGGGCGGCAAGGACCACGGTTTCCACCTGCCCCAGGAACTGCCGACTATTGCTGGATCGGTTCTGCTGTTATATTTTCTGACGGAATACCTCAAGGAAGGCTTGGGAAAAAAGAAATAAAAAAATCCCCGAAGGGATTTTATGTGCTGAAAATTTTACGGGTAATACGGTAGCCGATGGCCGTGAGGAGGAGGGTGACCGGAATTTGGGCGGCAATGTACCATATATGTAGCAGTGACACCAGGATGAACATGAGGCCGAGGTTCGCTGATCCCAATGAGATGAACAGGATGGCATATTGCTTTGCCTGAGCCTTTACGGTGGTCCGGTCCTTGTTCCCAAAGGTCCAAAATTTCTGGAACAGGAAATTGGACGCGTAATTGGCCGCGCCGCCAATCGCAGCCGATATGAGATACCAGAAATCGGCATATTCCGTTAGGACATAAAGGAGCAGGTAGTAGAGGCCGACGCCTACACCGCCCGCCAGCAGGTACTTCACAATTCTCCAGTACCGAGGGGATATAGGCATGATTCCTCCGAGTTTCAAAATGTACGTTTGGCTACTTTATCATATGGTGGTTTTCTGTCAATGCAAAAAACTCCCTTTACTGAGTTGTTTGCCTCTTTTCTTGGCAGCAAGAAAAGAGGCAGAAAAGAACTGCCGCCCACTTTGTCATTGCGAGGAACGAGCGCAGTGAGCGACGTGGCAATCTCATTACCAATAACAAGGGGATCCTCACGTCGCCCTCACGTTCGTTCGGACTCCTCAGGATGACAAACGGCGCGGCGCGGGGAATTATAATTTTTATGCAATTCAAAAAGCCTCCTTATTCAGGAGGCGATTTGATAAAACTGGCAGTGGCCTACTTTCCCCACGGTATGCCCCGTAGTATCATCGGCGCTGGCGGGCTTAACTGCTGAGTTCGGGATGGGATCAGGTGTAACCCCGCTGCTGAAAACCACCAGAGGCCAGCCGGCAATCGTTTTGCCGCCTGCGCCTCTTACGGCTTGATCGGTGTCAGGTAAAACATGAATCCAAAGAATGCAATGACCAGAACAAACACGAAAACGAGTTTGAGGTCGATAATCTTGTTATTCATTTTTTCAATGAGTGATGAGAAATAAATTCAGTGTATTAGTGATTGCAATTGGCTTTATTAGTACTCCTCCGCTGAAACCCTTACGGGCCTTACACGTGGAGCCTATCAACCTCATAGTCTATGAGGAAGCTCATAACGAAACCTAATCTTGAAGACGGCTTCGCGCTTAGATGCTTTCAGCGCTTATCCGTGCCGAACGTAGCTACCGAACTTGTGCCCTTGACAGGACAGCTCGTTGACTAGAGGTTCGTCCTTCCCGGTCCTCTCGTACTAGGGAAGAGCCTTCTCAAGTTTCTTTCGCGCACGACAGATAGGAGACCGAACTGTCTCACGACGTTCTGAACCCAGCTCGCGTACCGCTTTAATTGGCGAACAGCCAAACCCTTGGGACCTTCTCCAGCCCCAGGATGCGATGAGCCGACATC
>JBAYGJ010000006.1:0-33999 GCA_041666685.1 Patescibacteria group bacterium
GCGACGAGCGATAGCGAGAGATTGCCTCTCGACTACGCTCGAGGCACCACTCGACTCATAACTACCTAAACCCTGTCGGTTAATGGGAATGGTCGAAGACCATGAGCGACGAGCGATAGCGAGGAGTCGAGTGGTGGAAGCGAGGGGTATTGCGCCCCTGTCCAGTAATACATCTCAAAAGTGTCTACGAACATAGCCTGCTCTGGTGTTTCGGGCCAAACGTATGGAACGGGCAAAACCGCCTAACCCTATCCTTTTATTGTTTAAGGCGCGCGTGAAGGCTAACAGCACGTCCGATCCCGGTTAATGTCACCGTGGCGTCCTTACCGGGAGTCAGGCGCACGATGGCAGTCGGTTTTAGGCAACTGCGAGTGAAGGCATTGCGAATGCCGAAGCAAACGCGCTCTTCACTTTTGAAACAAATGTATTTGCATTTGTATGTGCAGGTAACCAGTTTAACGTCGTAGTACGAGCACAGGACGGTTCGCAACCTTTGAGGGAGTCTCACTGTCGATTATAAACGCTCCCATGAAGAGATATGAAAACCCCTTTAGTAAAGTGGTTTTCATCACTTTCCGCAAAATATTGAGTTCGCCTTTGGGACCTTATAACCCAAAGGCTCACGAATACATTACATTATCCTTTCTGACGCATGAGACGCTGGATGTCCCGGTCAGTGTCACGTTTTTTAATGAGCTCGCGTTTGTCATACGCCTTATAGCCACGACAAACACCGAGGCTTAACTTAATCAGGCTCCCCTTAGTATAGACAGAAATGGGCAGTACTGTCAACCCCTTAGCTTTCAGTTTTCCGATCAGTTCGGCAGTTTCCTTGCGTTTCAACAGGAGTTTGCGTTCACGGTCCGGCGGATAGTTTTCCCGGCCGGCTGCCGACGGGTATGGCGAAATATGGCAGTGGATCAGCCAGATTTCATTGCCGCGGACGGAAATGTAGCTGCCGTTCAGGTTGCAGTGCCCGGTTTTGATGGATTTTACCTCCGGGCCGAACAGCACAAGTCCGGCCTCGTATTTGTCGAGGATCTCATATCCGTGCAAACCGCGTTTGTTGTGGGCGAGTGAGGGCATAGTGTCTGTATTATAGGCAATAATCGGGAAATAAAAAACCCACCATGAATATGGCGGATTTTTTTTGTACAGCTATTTTAATTCAATGCTTCCCTGGTCAGCGAGGTCATTCAGGCTGTTGATGCCGATTTTTTTCTGGGACAGGGAATAGAGGCTCCCGTCGATGAAGAGATTACGGGAAATGGTAGTATTTCCACCGCTGTAATAGTAGCCGCTTTTCAAGAGCGTATCATTATTTTCATTATGCGTAACACGTCCTTTCAGTATAAATCCCTTATCAAGGGAGATGTCATATACGTATGATCCCTGGAATGTGAACTGTCCATATTCATTTCCAGTCCGGTTTACGGCGGCCTTTTGTTCGTCAGTCAATATTGAGAGGGTAACAGGCAGGACGAGAAGATTTTTTTCCTTGCTGAACAGGAATGCCTTATGGTCCGTCAATGCCGGGGAATCAGTGCCGCGGTCACCGATGATCGTTTTGAACATCTCTTTCGGGTTGGTCACGTCTGACACGTCGAAGATAGCCATCTTCAGCCCCTGGTACCACGCGAAATTTCCCGTTTCTGACTCAACTGTGTCTTTGCCAACACCGATGATGTGTGAATCGTCATACGGATGGAGGTAATCGGAGTAGCCAGGTATCTTTAATTGGCCGAGCACCGTTGGTTTGGTCGGGTCAGACAGGTCAATGGTGAAAAGGGGATCAACTTTTTTAAACGTCACCAGATATGCCCGGTCGCCCATGAACCTGGTGGAATAGAATTTTTCACCGGGCGCCAGGTCGGTCAGGGCGCCGACCTGCTCCAAGTTTTTATCCAGGACGAAAACGTTATTTGTCGCATTGCCGCCCTGTTGGCTAATGTACCCTGTGGTAGTGGCAATTCTGAAATGTTCCTTGAATTCGTCCATGGAGAACTGGTTCAGTATCGTCCCCGGCACTTCAGTAGTTCCCTGGTAGGATATTTTCTCCTTATCTAGGCTGAATTTAAACAAGGCTGTTTTTTCAGTTGGTGTCCGGTCAAATATTTTTTCGATAAAGCCGCCTTGGTAGGCGTCCCATGTCGTATTTGCAATATAAAGGTTTGTAGTGGAGGCATAGACATTCTGTGATGAGCCCAAGATAACCTCTTTTGATATGTCTTTTTTATAATCGTCGATCGGCAGGCCGATGACTGACACATACTGGCTGGACGAGATCGGTTCAATATATGATACATCGGCGCATCCGGACAGAGGTTTGGCGGTCGGGGTGGAGCCTGAATCAGAGACAGGGATATCGCGGTACAACGGAACTGGCATCGGATTTTTTTCCTCTAACAGCCGATAGTCGGGGTTTGTGTTCAGGATGAAGTAAACGTATTTTCCAATCATGCGCGAGGTGCTGTAGGTGCCCTCAAACTCCAATTTTCGTTTTTGAACTGGGTTAGCCGGATCGGTTAAATCATATATTTCTGCGAACGTGACTGATGTCGATCCATAATATGGGTAAATGTCAGGAGCGGGCATGCCGACTGAAGCGCTGCTGCCTGATGTCCCGCTGCCGCTTGATTCTGTCTGGGGGATGATCATATTGTCGTACCGTTGGCCAAAGACCATCAGATTTTTGCCGTCAATAAAAAGTTCCTGAGGAGTACTCGATGTGTTGAAAGTGATTTTTCCCACGACTTTCGCGTCAGACACTGGGAAGGCTTTGGCAATAAAAACTGTATTGCCAGAAATATCGTAAATATATGTCCCGTCAGTTTTTACCGTATCCGCTTCGTCCACTCCGGCCACTTGGATATTTGTCCCGGAATAATCACTTGATCCTTCTGCACTAGGGGCAGCATTAGGAAGCGCGGTGGTAGATTTTTGTACGGTACCGATACCCAACCCAAATACCGAGTCCTCCAGCATGCGCGAGCCTTTATTCTGGTTGTCTTTGAGGGTTTTTGTCAGGTCTGAGCATGAGGAAAAGGTCGGAAGCGGTCCGGACTGAGGGGTAATATTGACGCGACCGGTAAAGATCGTTTCGGTCGGGCTGATAAAGGCTGAGATGCCAAACGCCACTACGACAATCAATAACGCGGCGCTGCTAAAACCAAAGATGATTTTTCGGTACGTATAGTCCATAAAGATGTTCCTGACCGGACGCGGCGCTGGCGCCCGGAATTCTTTAATTAGATTATTTTTTAAAGTTTGGGAAAATTCTTGCGACGGTTTGGCAGCCGGCGAAGCCGCGCGCAGCCGTCTGATCATTTCGTTTTCTTTTGAGTCGAATTCGTTCATGGCATGTTGAATAATTGGACGGCTTTTTTCAAGGCACGGTGCTGGAGGACTTTAATGTTTGCTTCACTCTCGTTGAGTGCCTGTGCTGTTTCGATGATGGTCATGTTGTTGAGAAAACGGCATTCCAGCACTCGGCGGTAATTTTCGGGCAGGCTGTCCAGGATTTCTTTGGCATGCAATTCATTGGCGTCGGCCAGTCGGGCGACTTCCGGGTCAGAATCTATGGCGTGGTACGCAGCCCGGGCATCCTGATGGTAATCTTCCAGCGGGATGAGCGGATGCCGGTAATGATGACGCCAGTAGTCAGCGACTGTCCGTTTAGCTATGGCATACAGCCAGTTTTTGACTGAAGATTGGCCGCGGAATCCAGAGAGCTGCCTGACCATTTTGAGAAAGATCTCGCTGGTCAGGTCTTCGGCAGTTTCCTGGTGCCCGCATAGTGCATAACAATAGCGGTACAACGGGGGTAAATAGTGCCCGTACAGCTGGCACAGAGCGTCTTCATTGCCCTTTTGCGCAGCTAAGACTAAATCCATGTCGTTTTGTGTGAGTCCGTCCATTACGTATAGTCGCTTAAGGGTTACACTATCAGTATAACGCTTATGCCGTTTTTAAAATATGGTATATTTCCTTTTCAATGGGGAGGATTCTTTGTATACTATAGCCATGAATTTCAAGGATCAACTGCATAGAAAAATTTTAAAAACAGTTTACGCTCTTTGGCCACAAGTGCGCGAATCTTCATTTTCATTCGGCGTCGATTATCCGCCGGGTCACAAATTTGGCGACTATACGACCAATGCGGCGATGAAACTGGCCGGAATCGTCCACCAAAGTCCGATGACAATCGCCGAAAGCATTACTGTGGCGATGGGCAAAACGATTGGCGTACGTGAGTCGAGCGTGGTGGCGCCTGGGTTCATCAATATTTTTTTGGATGAAAAATGGCTGTCCACACAGGTTGAGGAAATCGTCTCGAAAAAGACGTTGTTTGGCCGCTCTGATTTGGGCGAAAAAAAACGAATAGTCGTGGAATTCGTTTCCGCGAATCCGACTGGTCCGCTGACCCTCGGAAACGGCCGCGCTGCATTCGGCGGTGACGCCCTATGTAATATTCTCCAATTAGCCGGTTACCGGCCATACCGCGAGTACTATATCAATGACATAGGTAATCAGGTGAATATTCTGGCTGAGTCGGTGCTGCGGCGGTATTGGCAGCACCAGGGGATCAATATGGAGTTTCCGGACTATTGTTATCAGGGCGCGTATGTCGAGGAGCTGGCGAAAAATCTGTACTTGCCGAATTACAAGCTGGCCAGCGCACAAAAACTGGAAGTGGTGCGGGACAAGATCAAGGGACGTATCCTGGCCAAGATGATCAGCGGGATCAAGAAAGTATTGGTGAAAAAAGTAGGCGTCCGTTATGACAAATGGTTTTCTGAAAAGTCATTGTACGCGTCCGGCCTGGTTGACAAGATGCTGGCGCTCCTGAAAGAAAAGAAATTATTATACAAGTCTGAAGGGGCGATCTGGCTGAAGACGACTCAATACGGCGATGATAAGGACCGGGTCCTCATCAAGGCGGACGGCGATCCCGTGTATTTCCTGTCCGACATCGCTTTACGGTATCATCGATTTTTCAAAAGGAAATTCAGCAAAGAAATATTCATCCTCGGTGCCGACCACCATGGGTACCAGGGCCGTATGCAGGCGGCTATGTCCATCCTCGGCCAGGCCGGCAAACTTGATATTCTTTTGATCCAGCTGGTGCGGTTATTGAAACATGGCCAGGAAGTGCGGATGTCCAAACGGTCCGGTACCTTCGTGACATTGGAGGAGCTGGTAGACGAGGTGGGCGTAGACGCGGCCAGGTACTTTTTCCTGATGTACGATTTCAATACTCACATGGATTTCAATCTCGATTTGGCCAAAAAAAAGTCAAAAGATAACCCTGTGTATTACGTCCAATACGCCCACGCCAGGATCTGTAGTATAATGAGGAAGCTCAGTCAATTTACCGCAGCGAATAAAGGGAAAAAACCGCATAGGAATGCCGCGAAAGTGCTCGAACCAGCTGAAATCGGACTGATCAAACAGCTGATAAAGTGGCCGGAATTGGTAGCTGATATCGCCCGTTCGTATCAGGTGCACAAGCTGACATCATACGCCACGACGGTTGCCACGGAATTCCATACATTTTATACCCAGTGCCGGGTCATCAATGGGAAGGAAGTGAATTACGACCGGGTGATGCTGGTACGCGCGACACGCCAAGTCCTCCAAAACGTATTTGCCGCCATGGGAGTAAGCGCTCCCGAAAAAATGTAATTTATTCCTGAATACTTATGAAAATTGGAATTGACTGTAGGACAATTTTAAACCCAAAAGGCGGAGAGGGCGCCGGCGTGGGGCATTATACCTATTATCTGGTACAGAGCCTGTCGCAGCATGACCCAAAGAATTCATATGTGTTGTTTTTTGACAGGCGGTTGCCGGACATTTCCACATTCACTCGCCCGAATGTCGAGGTGAAGTATTTCCCATTTTCCCAGTACAACCGATTTCTCCCATTTGCATATTCGCATATGTTGATTACCGCGTTCCTGATGAAGGAAGGTTTGGATATTTTCCATTCGCCGATCACTTCCGTCCCCCTGACATATCCCAAGAAAACAGTTGTGACAGTCCATGACCTGGCGATTTATAAAAATCCTGACTGGTTCCCGTCGCAGATTTTTTCCACGAAATTACTGGTGCCCCGCAGCCTGAAAACAGCTGACCGCGTTATTGCCGTGTCTGAAAGCACCAAGCACGATTTGCAGGAGATATTCAACGTTCCCAGCCGGAAGATAAAAGTGATTTATGAGGGAGTTGACGTGAAAAAAATCCTGCTGAAGAGCAAGAAAATTGACAGCGTTTCTTCATTTAAAATCGGCAAGAAATACATCTTGTTTGTCGGCACGATGGAGCCGAGGAAAAATCTCGTGACCTTAGTCCGGGCGTATAAAAAACTGATCCAGCCAGGCAGCGGATTCGCCGGATATGAGTTAGTGATAGCTGGCGCCAAAGGGTACAAGCATGAAGATATTTTTGCTGAAATAAAATCATTAGGCTTGTCCAAGAACGTAAAATACGTCGGCTATGTCACGCACAACCAAAAGGTTGAACTGATCAAGCGGGCGGCCTGTTTCGTTTTTCCGTCAAGCTATGAAGGATTCGGCTTGCCGATACTGGAGGCGATGGCACTCGGCACGCCAGTGGCGACGAGCAATATTTCCTCATTACCGGAAATTGCCGGCAAAGCCGCGCTACTGTTTGACCCGGAGAAAGAACAGACTATCACCCATGCATTGAGGAAAATTTTAGGCGATAAAAAACTGCACGAGAAATTGAGCCAGGCAGGTATTGAACGGGCAAACAAATTTTCCTGGGAGCGTTGCGCACGTGAGACGGCCAAGGTATACGAAAGTTTGGGGTCAAAATAGGCATGTGGTATTACGAAAAAGACGGCGGAGTCATACTCCAAGTTAAAGTTATCCCGGGTGCTCGGCAACCGGGTGTAATTGGTGTACTGGGGGATTTCCTTAAAATCAAGATCACCGCCCGAGCGGAAAAGGGGAAAGCTAATGACGCACTGACTGATTATTTGGCAAAACGGTTGGACATTGCCCGCTCTGAGATATATATTGTCCGTGGGCATACGCAGCCCTTAAAGCTTGTATTTGTTCCTGTAGCACCGGATGACATCCAAACGCTTATACAATAAAAAAGCCGCTGATGAATAGTGACCCGTCGCCTTAGTAATTGGGTTTTTCTTGCATTATTTATTGCATGTGGTAGTCTGTCTGCACGAAGTTTGTTCCTGAAGCGACGGTCGCGAGGCATGGTGACGTTACCAGTCCATCTGCGCGGCGCGTCGACGGGGAACAGACGGGAAAGCTGATGTTCGGAGAGGCTTCCGACCTTGCTGAACATGCGGTTGGCCGCTGTGTTTATATGCCGGCGGTCTTTTTTATTGACGTTTATTATTATATGTATATACTTATACTATAAGGATTTTTACAGATGGATATCCTGTTAAAAATAATACTGATGCCGATCTGGCTAATATTCAAGGCTTTTGGAGTAGATATTTTTGACGACCACTAACAGCCGGGCAAAGGTGCTCAGGAGACCGTCAGGTTCGTTTTAGTTTAAAGTATATCCGTAGGCAAGCGGCATTCTGGACAAATGTCCCTTTTTTTAGTACAATCAGTACTACATTATGGCAGCAGAGAAACAAAAGCCGTCAGCACCTAAATCTATCTTTCCGGGGCTCGAAAAGGAAGTGTTGGCGTTTTGGGATAAGGAAAATATTTTCCAGAAAACGCTGGACCAGACCAAGGGAGGGAAGCCGTTCGTTTTTTTCGAAGGGCCGCCAACGGCTAACGGCAAGCCTGGCATCCACCATGTCTTGGCACGAGCGTACAAAGACGTCATTGTCCGGTACAAGACCATGCGCGGTTTTTATGTTGAACGGAAAGCCGGCTGGGATACACACGGGTTGCCCGTTGAAATTCAGGTGGAGAAAGAGCTGGGCATTTCCGGCAAGCCGGAGATAGAAAAATTCGGCATCGAAGCATTCAACAAAAAATGCCGTGAAAGTGTGTGGAAATATAAGGCAGAATTGGAGGAAATGACCCGTAAAATCGGCTTCTGGCTGGACATGGAGCATCCGTATGTCACGTATGATAATTCGTATATTGAGTCATTATGGTGGGTGATCAAGCAAATTTGGGATAAAGGATTGCTGTACAAAGGCCATAAGGTTGTCCCGCACTGCCCTCGTTGCGGCACGGCATTATCGTCACATGAAGTGGCGCAGGGGTATAAGTCCGTCGAAGAGAATTCCGTTTATATAAAATTCAAAGTGGTCGGGCAGGAAAATACTTTTATAGTATCCTGGACCACAACGCCATGGACCCTGCCGGGTAACGTTGCCTTGGCAGTAGGGAAGGATATTGGCTATAAAAAAATAATAGTTAATGATGAACATCTGATTCTGGCTGAATCTGCTGCCCAAAAACTTTATCCAGATGCGACAGTCGAAGAATCGATGAGAGGCGAGAAGCTTCTCGGTCTGGAATATGAGCCATTATTTGATATCAGGCCATTGCGTACCAAAAAGTCATATCACGTATATCCTGCTGATTTCGTTTCTACAACTGACGGGACTGGCGTTGTGCATACGGCTGTCATGTACGGCGAGGACGATTACCAGTTAGGCGAGAAGGCTGGACTGCCAATGCACCACACTGTTGATTTGAATGGTAATTTCACAGCCGAGGTGTCAAAGTGGGCCGGCAAGTTTGTTAAAAATAAAGAGGTGGAAAAGGGGATTGTCGCCGATTTGAAAGAGCGCGGCCTTCTTTTGAAAGAGGAGATGTACCGCCATGATTATCCCTTCTGTTGGCGTTGCGGTACGCCGCTCTTATACTATGCCAAGGATTCATGGTTTATTGCCGTTACAAAAGTTAAAGAGCAGTTGATTAAAAATAATGAAACTATCAATTGGGTTCCGGGATATATCAAGAACGGCCGGTTTGGCGAATGGCTCAATGAAGTGAAAGACTGGGCCTTTTCACGCGAACGCTACTGGGGAACTCCTTTGCCGATCTGGGAGTGTGAGAAATGTGACAAGCGGGAATGTATCGGCTCGATCGATGAGCTCGTAGCACGTAGCGCGTCGCCATTAGCCACGGGTAGCGAACTTGATTTACACAGGCCCTACATCGATTCCGTCACCTTAACATGCTCCTGCGGTGGAGTGATGCACCGTGTGAAGGAAGTGGCGGATGTATGGTTCGACTCCGGAGCCATGCCGTTTGCCCAATGGCATTACCCGTTCGAGAACAAGGATCGTATTGATTCGGGCGTCAGTTACCCGGCTGAGTATATTGCCGAGGGCATTGACCAGACGCGAGGCTGGTTTTATACGTTATTGACTGTAGCTACGTTGCTTGGGCATGGGGCGCCGTATAAGAATGTCATCTGCTTGAACCTGGTTTTTGATTCAAAAGGCCAGAAGATGTCCAAGTCAAAGGGCAATATCGTTGATCCGTTTTATATCATCGATAAATTCGGCGCAGATACGCTACGCTGGTTTTTGTTTACGGTCAACCAGCCTGGCGATGCGAAGCTGTTCGACGAGGCGCAGCTGGATGAGGTGGTAAAAAAACAATGGCTGATCCTCTGGAACATCTTGTCATTCTGGAAAATGCATGCCGGCCAGGCCCGTGATTCTGCGCTTGATGAAACTTTCACGCAACCGCGCAGCGGGCACATCCTGGACAAATGGATCCTGGCTAAACTGAATGATGTGATCAGCCAGGTGACTAGTCACCTGGAAAAATATACTGTCACTGACTCAGGCCGCTTGATCGCCGAACTGATCAATGAACTGTCTACGTGGTACGTGCGTCGTTCCCGCAACCGGTTCAAGCATGAAGGATCTGACAAAAACAACGCCTTGGCAGTCTTGCGGTATGTGTTGGTTACCATTTCCCGTTTGCTGGCCCCACTGGCGCCATTTATGGCTGAAGCCCTGTACCGTGAAGTGAAGGGCCCAAATGAACCACTGAGCGTCCATGTAACCGGCTGGCCATCAAGTGAATCAACGGCCGATGGCGCCGCTATCCTCAAGCACATGTTACTGGTCCGTCAGGCGGTCGAGCTTGGGCATAGTTTACGCAAGGAAAAGCAGATGAAGGTCAGGCAGCCCTTGTCCCAGTTTGTCATCCGTGGGCAGGCTTTGGAGCCGGCTTTGAAAGAATTAGTCAAAGACGAAGTCAACGTAAAAGAGGTAGTCTGCGTGGAAAAAATGCCCCAAGGTCCGGAATTCGCAGTGAAAGAGTCCGGCAGCCTGGCAGTCGCGCTGGACCTGACTATTACCGACGAACTGAAATACGAAGGCATGGTCAGGGAAATGGTCAGGCAGATCAATGCGATGCGCAAGGACGCGCATCTTACAATTGGGGATACCATAAGCCTCTATTATGAAATTCCCGATGCAGAATTGGAAAAAATATTTCTCCACTACAAATCTATCATAATCCATGACGTCATCGCCAGCTCGTGCCTGAAAGGCTTGCCTGATAATGTTGACCTGAAGACGGTATTTGAGATTGCGGGCGTCCGCGTGACGTTCGGCATCAAGGGGAATTAATCCGTATGGGCGCGTATGCGACAGAGGGGATCGTGCTCAAACACAGTCCGTGGCGCGAAGCTGACCGGACTATTGTCGTATATACCCGTGACCGCGGGAAGATAAGCGTGGTCGCCCGCAGTGCCAGGAAAATTCTCAGCAAACTGGCCGGGAGTGTCGAGCCGGTAACGTTGGTGCAGATGTCTGCCGTACGAGGGAAGAGAAATGACACGCTGACCGGCGCGGAAGTCCTGTATTCTTTTCCAGCACTGAGACGGAGCGTGCCCGCCATGGCCATGGCCATGCTTATCGGAGAAGTGATCGACCGTTCAACATTCACCAGCCAGCATGACGCCGGAGTATTCGCTTTGCTTGATAGGTCCATGCGCGAACTGGAATCCGCGTCCACTCAGAAGCGGGCCGACCTAGTGGTAATTGCCTGGCGTTTTGTCTGGCAATTCTTAGCCGCTGTCGGGTATCATCCTGAACTGTACAACTGCGTCGAGTGTCATGAGAAAATCAGGCAGGAAAAAAACTGGTTTGATTATCAAAAAGGAGGGGTGGTCTGTAAGCGTTGCGGACAGCCTTCGCCGGACCGGATTGCTGTTTCGCCGGACATGGTAAAGATAATTCGGTGGTTGGTCGCAACTCCGTCTACGCCGGCAAGACTGAGGATTCCGGTTACGCTGATCCAGTCAGCCGGCTCGTTGACCAATGCATACCTGAATTATACTCATGAACACGACCTGGATTTTCGGCCATTCCTGAAGATGGCCTGATTTGGTATACTGTAGGTACTCACTATGGCGAAAAAAACAAAACCGGACAAGAACAATATAATAGCTGATACCAGGCCGTCTGTCCCTCAAGCGGATCGTGATGCGATCCGGAAGATTCTCGTCTCTGACGATTCGGAAGAGAGTCCTGCCGAACCGGTTGGGGACGGCCAGTCCAAGGATTTCGCCGCCCTCTACCAGGCTAAAGGCGTGGCGCGCTCGGCCATGTTCACTATCGATCGTCGCGATCCTAACAAGCGGAAAAAGATGATCGCCTGGATCGTGTGCAGCCTGCTGGTCATCGTGGCGGTGACTTTGGCGGGTTTTTATTTTTTCGTGAACCGCCAAAAACAGTTCCAGGGGGAGAATATCTCCATCGTCACCGCTGCTCCGCCGACCGTGGCGGCGGGGGCCGACAATACGTTTACCGTCACAGTACGAAATGACGAGGCAGTCGATTTGACGAAAGTTGAATTAACCGCCCAATTTCCTGATGGGTTTATTTTTAAGTCGTCTTCCCCGACGGCTGAAAATGACGCGCACAACGCCTGGGCTCTGGGTACTATCAGTAACGGTAAAAGCCGGACAGTTGAAATCGTTGGCCAGCCTTTTGGTGACATAGGTACCATGCAAACCTTTACCGTATTGGTCACGTATACACCGGCCAATTTTAATTCTGAATTTCAGAAAAGCAGTTCTTTTGCTGTCACACTGAATAAATCCGCCATTACCCTGAATATGGAAGTGCCGTTGAAGGTAGTCAGCGGTCATTCGGCTGATTATCGGATAAAGTTTACAAATTCATCAAAAGACGCGTTTAATCACGTACGTCTGGCCATCACCTGGCCAGAAGATGTGGTGGTCGGCAGTCTCAATCCGGCTCCAACTGATGCCGTAAAACGCACCTGGGAAATCGACCAGATCGGTGCTGGCGCCAATTACGAGGTGTCGTTCAAGGGAACCGTGTCGGGTGCTGAGGGCGCAATGCGAGAATATAAAGCGGAGGTCGGGTATACTGATGAGGCCGGCCAATACCATAAGCAGGCCGAAGGGTCGTCGATCGTCATTATCGCCAATCCTCAGCTGCTGCTAAACCTGACGATAAATGACAGCGCAAATAATTCAGCTGCCGATTTTGGCAGTATTCAGGACTATACGCTGAAATACCGGAATGACAGCCAGTCGGAAATAAAAGATATGGGGCTCCAGCTTACTGTCGACAGCAGCCTGATTGATTGGAATAAGATTATCAATACCAATGACGGCAAGATTGTCGGTGGGACCGTTACATGGGACGGCGCGGCTGTCCCGGCCCTGAAATCCGTCAAACCCGGGGACGAGGGAGAGGTCACGATCCGCGTCAGCGTCAAGGACGCGCCGCTGCCGAAAATCGTCAGTGACAAGAATTATTCCATCGTCAGCAAGGCTAAGGCTGTTTCGACCAACGTCGTCGATCTGGAAGGCGGGTCGCTTTCCGTGGAAAGCAACAGTCTGACGACAAAAATCAACAGCAAAGTCACATTGCGCGCTGAAGGAAGGTATTATTCTGACGAATATGCCGCCGTCGGGGCAGGTCCCTTACCACCACAGGTCGGTCAGAAAACTACTTACGTAATATATTGGTATCTGGAAAATACGGGAAATGAGGTTCAGAATATTGCCATTACGACCGTCCTCCCAGAATGGGTGGCTTGGGAAAATGTGTCAAAAGTGACGGCCGGCTCTTTGAGTTTCGACAGTACGACGCGAACCGTAACCTGGTCAATCAATAAGCTGCCCGCCCAGGTCGGTCAGCTGATCCCTGAATTGGCAGCTAATTTCTCCATATCTGTCATACCAACTAGTTCGGATGTCGGGAAGCTGTTGATCCTGACCGGGAAAAGCATCGGAACTGGAGTCGATACATTCACCAATCAGACTCTGGCGCCATCCCAGGACATGATCACCTCTGATTTAATCCATGATTCACTGGCAACAGGCAAGGGGATCGTGGTTGATTCGCCGCTGACAAATACTAATGCGAACGTAAATTCAACCGGCAACCAGTAATGTCTATACCTCAGACGAAGTCATTCCGTGTCGTCGCGCCTTCAAAAAAAAGCAAGGCGCGTCTTGGGTCGTTGCGTACGGCGCATGGTCCAGTCGAGTCGCCTTTTTTCATGCCTATCGCGACGCGCGGGGCCGTAAAAACCTTAACGCCGGATGAAATACATACGACTGGGGCGCAGATCATATTATCAAATACCTATCATTTGTGGCAGCGACCCGGCATGAAGATAATCAAAAAAGCCGGAGGTTTACATACGTTTATGGGCTGGCCCGGTCCGATACTGACCGATTCCGGAGGGTACCAGGTTTTTTCATTAGCTCGGTCGAGAAAGATTACCGAGCGGGGCGTGCAGTTCACCTCGGATATCGACGGACAAAAATACCTTCTGACTCCGGAGAAAGCGATCGATATTCAACACGCGCTTGGTTCGGACATCATGATGAGCCTGGATGAATGTCCATCATATCCCAGCACCCGCCAGTATGCCAAACGTTCGCTGGAAATGACAACTCGGTGGGCAGAGCGCGGCCTGAAACGCCTGCACACTTTGAAATCGAAAAAGCAATTGCTTTTCGGGATTGTCCAGGGATCGTCCTTTCATGAATTACGCCAGCAAAGCGCCGAACAGCTAGTTGGGTTGGATTTTGACGGGTACGCGGTCGGCGGCGTAGCGGTCGGCGAGCCGACGGAAAAAATGTATAAAGCGATTGATTGGGTTGAGCCATTATTGCCACGGAATAAACCCCGCTACCTGATGGGCGTAGGATATCCAGAACAGATTGTCGAGGCGGTCAGGCGCGGCATTGACATGTTCGACTGCGTATTGCCGACACGTAATGCCAGGCACGGGTCATTATTTGTCTTTACGGAGAATCAGCCGAGTATTACCGGCAAAAGTTTCTATAATGAATTATTGATCAAGCAGTCAGGTTTTTCCATGGACATGAAGCCTGTCGATCCTCACTGCGGGTGCTATACATGCCGGCATTTCTCCCGGGCGTACCTGCGCCACCTTTTTATGTCCGGCGATCCATTGTCCCAACGGCTTGCTACGATACATAATGTGTCGTTTTATATTGAATTAATGCGAGTGATACGTGAAAATATCAAAAAAGGAAAATTATAGGGATTGGCTAGGTCGGACAGTCACAGTAGTGATCGACCGACCGATCGGCACTACGCACCCGGAATACAAGGATCAGGTATACCCGGCGCATTACGGACATATTCCGGGGATAGTATCCGACATCGACCAGGAAGAGGTTGATGCGTACATACTTGGTCAAACGCGGTCGCTTGCTTCATTTACCGGGAAAGTGATTGCGGTCATTTACCGAGAGGATGACGAAATAAAATTAGTTGTCACCGATGGCCGCGAGATGACAAAGGATGAAATCGAATCCCAGGTGCATTTCCAGGAAAAATATTTCAAGCATAGGATCTATGTAGTTGGAAATTTTAAACCGAAAAAAGTGCGTGAGCGGCAGTGAACCGGGAGGCTTGATTGTTTTATTTTTTTCATGTAGTATATATCCACAACTAAAAATATTTTTATGGATGACCAAACCAACCAACCGATGACAAAAACCCAGCGGCGCGAACTTAGGCGCCAGGAAATCTTAAACCGGCGCCAAGGCCAGGGCAAAAAGTCACGGGCCATGACCTGGATCGTTAGTATCGGCATTGTGATTGTGGTAGGTGGCTTGATCGTTTGGGCGGTCATGGGCGCCAGCGGCCCCGGTACTCAAGTAACCGGAGCCAGTGATGTGCCCGTACTCGGCAGTGCCACCGCCAAAGTTGTAGTGATGGAGTTTTCGGACATTTCATGTCCGGCGTGCGCCACGGCTGCGCCTATTGTCCGGCAATTAGGGGACTTTTACCAGGATAAGATTAAAATTGAATTCAGAAGTTTCAATATCGGGCACCAATGGTCGGAAAAATCCCTGGAAGCGAGCCGGTGCGCCCTGGCACAGGGGAAATTTTGGGAATATGCGGATAAGGCATTTGCCGCCCAAAGCGCCTGGGAGACCGCCGGCAATGCGGTTGACCTGTTCAAATCTTATGCCAAAGATCTCAGCCTCAACACGGACCAGTTTAATGCCTGCCTCGATTCCGGTCAGACGGCTTCGGCTATCCAAGACGACATGAAGCTCGGTAGGAATAAGGGAGTGAATTCCACCCCTACTTTCATTATCAATGACCAAAAAGTGGTCGGTGTACAGACTTTGGACGAATTCAAGAAAGTCATAGACGCAGAATTGGCAAAAAATAATTAACTGGAGGGAACATGATTACAGTACACAAGGCCATGCTAAAGGACAGTCGGATGGTGGCCAAACTTATGAAACAGAAGTACAGTTTCAGGAAGCTCGGGGAAGCGGAGGAGACCTTCCGCAAGGAGATGGGCCAGCACCATCATTTTCGTATCGCTTGGCTAGATGCTGAGGCGGTGGGGCTGATCAGCTGGCGTACGCAAGGGGGCGTCCATCATGGTGTTGCTGAACTGGTCAGGCTTGCGGTTTCGTCGTCCGTTCCTGAGCCGCGAGAGGTGAAGGAAGCACTGTTCGATATTATGGTGGCTGAAGCGGACAGCTTTTACCGCGAACATGGGATTCGTTTGCGCAAAGTTTTTTCCATGATCCATGCCGATAACCGGCATATCCGTGAGTTTTTCCAGGACAAAGGCATGCGGCAGGAAGCGGTGCTGAAGAATCATTTTTATCCCGGGATGGACGAGCTCGTTTTTTCTCTGTTTTTGACGTAATTGTGGGGCCTGTTGATGGTAGACTTAGCGGTGGGATATTGATACACTTACTGCATGTTTAATGCTGGAAAAATAAAAAAAGAAACCTGGTGCCTGATGGGGATATTGACTCTGGCACTGATTTTACGTCTAGTGATGCCGGTCGCTGTCCAAACCCCTGACTCCGCCTTGTACCTTGAGTTGGCGGATAGGATGAAAATGGGCCATCTGGATATCGAACGGTTCGGTGAGGCGGTGAAGTTTCTTCAGCCTGGTTATTCTGCAGTGATCGCACTGGGTTCATTTATAATCGGTGATGTTCGCAATACTGGGATCTTTATTTCCATCCTATGCGGCGTAGCTTCCGTCCTGGTGTGTTATCAATTAGGTAAAAAAATGTTCGGCCATCAGATCGGGGCACTGTTCTCAATCATGATAGCCATCAGTCCATTATTCATTAGTTATTCCGCGAAAATTTTAACAGAGTCGATTTTTACATTGTTATTTCTGGTTATAGTGTATCTGACGTGGGAATACTATAGGGCCGAACGGAGTTGGTGGTATCTATTATTTGGAGTCAGTATCGGCGCTTTATATTTGATCAGGATGGTCGGATTACTCTGTCTCGCCGTTCCGATTGGGCTCTCTGTCATCGATTTTTATAGGCGTTCAATGTCGTGGAGACGGCTTTGTGCCACGCTAACCTTGCTGTTTGTCGGATTTGCCATTGTCGCTGGACCATATATTTATTTTATTAGTCGGCAATATGGCCATCTGGTGTTTACTGGTATGCAAGATTACTATGAAAGCGTCAGTACGGTCATGACGGACATGAAATATGACATGTTTGATTCTGATGTTCAGGAAACCGTCCAGGCAAATAAAAAGGCGGCTTTGTACCGATTAAATAACAATCGTACTGATTACGAATTTTACGGTCACAGTACCGGTGACGCCAATTATTCATCGTCGTCAATAACCACCGTGATCGGAAAACGACTCCAGAATTTTATTTCTAATATTCCATACAACATAAAATTTTTTACATTCATTTTCGCGACTGAAACTTTGGCCATTCTGATTATCATATCTGCGATGGTGAGGGGCCGAGTGCCATGGAAACAGTATGTATTCTTACTCGCTTGGATAGCTGTGGTGATGCTGGTTCCATTGTCTGGCCGTTCGGTTTATCGGTATTACTTTCCTGTCGTGCCTCTATTATGGTTGGTGACAATAACTTCGGTAATGTACGTTTTCCGACGAATTAACATTCGGCTGGTCAGAAATTATTTTATTGGAATGGCGCTTGTTTTCGTGATACTATATGGCTTTATTATAAACGTCTTGGTTATCCACGACTACATTTTGAATTTTGGCAAGGTATTTTATCGGTACGGACCGGAAGCTGTCGGAACTGAATTTCGGAAGGCGTTTGGTGATGGTCAGAAAATCCTCTCGACAAATAGAGTGTTCGTATATTATGCCGGCGGACTGTCGTATCCAGTGCCCTACGCTCCTATTAGCGATGTGGTGGTGTTCGCGCGAAATAATGGCATCGGTTATCTGGCCATCAATCATAAGATAAACGATTATGCGGGCGTCGGACTGGATTCATTAACGGCGTTATATCCGGAGCATTTGCTGGAATTATGGCAGGCCAAGGAGGGAATTATCGTTTATAAAATTATCGGGACTCGCTAACGATCACCGCTTCCATTTTTTGTTTTTTTATGGTTATATAAAGCATATGAAGTTATTAGTTTCAATACCCGCGTTTAATGAAGAGAGAACTGTCCAAAACGTGATTCGGGCGGTACCGAGTAGAATTGAGGGCGTGGACGGGATATGCGTTGTCGTTTTTAACGACGGTTCGACTGACCGGACTGCCGAACTGGCACGTGCCGCCGGCGCCGAAGTGATCAGCCGTACTGATAATCGCGGTTTGAGTTACACGTTCCAGGAGATTGTCCAGGAATCGCTGAAACGCCAAGTGGACATTTTGGTGAACATTGATGCGGATGGGCAGTTCAACCCGAATGATATTCCAAAAATTGTCCAGCCGATCATAGAACGGCGCTCCGACGTCGTGACCGCCTCCCGCTTCATTGACCAGCGATTAATACCGGTTATGCCCGTGTTGAAGCGCTGGGGCAACGCCATTGTGGCCAGACTGATCAGTTTTTTGACTGGCCAGAAGCTTTTTGATGTTTCATGCGGCTTCAGGGCATATTCCCAGGACGCATTGCTCCATCTGAATTTATTCAGTAAATATACCTATACCCACGAAACATTCCTGAATATCGCTTTTAAAGGTTTACGGATCTGGGAAGTACCGGTGGTGGTACGCGGGGAAAGGGAATTTGGGCAGTCAAAGGTGGCGCATAACCTCTGGCGGTACGGATATCACATGATAAATACGATCTTCCGGACAATGCTTGATTATAAACCGTTGAAATTTTTCGGCTGGGGCGGAAGCGGCGTTTTCTTATTAGGTGCCGCATTGGATATTTTTGTTCTCATCCACTGGATAATCATGGGGGAAATTACTCCTTTTAAAAGTTTTGGATTTGGTGGATTGGCATTGAATATTTTCGGTTTATTGTTGTTAATTGTTGGTTTACTAGCAGACATGATCAACCGGGTGCGGCTGACACAAGAGAGAATATTGTATTATGAAAAAAAACGTTCGCTGGGACTCTAGGCGTGTTTTATTCATTAGTCGGACGTATCCACCCCAGGTCGGCGGGATGGAGCGATTGAGTTACGATATTATTACCGGCCTTGGCCAGCACGCGCCAAACATAACTATAGTTAATCGTCACGGAAAATGGTGGTTACCATTTTTTTTGCTTTATGCGATTATCAAAGCATTGGCGGTCAGTCCGCGAATAGACGTTGTTCATTTAAGTGATGCGGTACTAGCGGTTATTGGCTGGATGGTACAGCGAATTTATCATAAACCGGTAGTATGCAACGTTCATGGACTGGACCTGATCTACTCAAACAAAATATACCAATGGTATCTGAAAATTTTTTTCAAACCAAATAAAATTATTTGCAACAGCCACAACACAGAACGCATCGCTAACAATATGGGGCTTCGGTCAACGGTGGTTATTACGCCCGGGATTGATGTGAAAAAGTTTATTCCGGCAAAAACTGACAAGGCCCTGTCTGTACTGGTAAGCAAAGGCATCGATCCGACTAAAGATAAGCTAATATTGACCGTGGGCAGGCTAATACAACGTAAGGGCGTGGTTTGGTTTTGTGAAAATGTATTGCCCGAATTACCGCACGAGTATAAGTACCTTATCGCTGGAGAGGGGCCAGAAAAGGCAAGAATTGGCGAATTGGCAAAAAAAATTCCTGGACGTATTTTTATTTTGGGGTCATTGGAGCAGCAATTGTTAGATCAAGTGTATCAGGCGTCACATGTATTTGTCATGCCAAATATTCAAGTGAAAAATGATGTTGAGGGTTTTGGATTTGTGGGGATAGAGGCGGCCGCTTGGGGACTGCCTGTTGTTGCAGCCGACATTGATGGTGTTATAGATGGAATCGTGGACGGAAAAAATGGATACACAGTTCCAAGTCGCGACTCCGCGGCATTTAAGAATAAAATTATCGAATCAATTAATATCCGCAAAAGCGACGCTTCTGTTTTTGAATCTTTCCGTCAGTATACTATCGAGAATTTTAATTGGGATCGTATAATCGAAATATATAGAAAAGAGATACAACTCATTTAATTTTATCAGTATACATGCCGACAAATTACGAAATTGAAAATTGGTACAACAAAAGGCATCAGACGATGGGCGATAAGTCTTGGCGGCCTTTTAGGGCTTATCGAGTCTTTTTGGATTATTTACAGGCACAGCCCGGCGGTAAGCTTTTAGACATTGGATGCGGTACCGGTTATTTACTAAGGCACGCTCAAGAACGAGGGTTGCTTACCTATGGTATTGATATTTCTATCGACGGCACGAAACTGGCTAAAAAGAATTCTCCTTATTCCGAAATAAACATCAGTAATGGCGAACAGGTACCATATCCAGATAATTATTTTGACTATATTACCTGTATCGGCGTTTTGGAGCATTTTTTAGACATTCACAAAGGAATTGATGAAATGAGGAGGGTGGCCAGACCACGGGGAAAATTTTGCATCGTGGTGCCAAATAAAAACTTTATTCTTTGGAAATTTCGCCAGAACAAAGGTACTCACCAACAGGACATCAATGAACAGCTTTTCGATTTGGATGGATGGTCACGGCAGTTTTTGCGGGCCGGTTTAACAATTAATCAAGTATTGCCGGACAAATGGAAGTTGCGGGGGGTCTATTTACCTTTGAGATATACGTACCAATTTGTATTTATTTTAGAAAAATAGCCGAGTATCAAATGCCGAAAAAAAGTAGAGTAATTATTTTAGGATCGCATGGAACTGGGAATATCGGAGATGAGGCGATCCTGATGGCAATGTTAAAATCAATTAATGATTTTTTGCCGCCGGCAATGATTAAGGTAATTTCGCGATGCCCAGAGGCAATAAAAAAATATACTACGGCCAACACTTGTACGAAAAAGACCTTGCTCTTTTATTTTGAAGCTGTTTGGTCGGTTATTAAAGCAGACATGTTGATTGTTGGTGGAGGCGGAATTATTCAAGATCAGACCAGCTTTTTCAATTTGCTGTATTATGTATTACATATCTTGCTGGCAAAATTATTCAGAGTTAAAACGGTTTTGTATTCAGTCGGAGTCGGCCCCATCAGCCGGAAAAGTAGCATGTTGCTGATTAAAATGGTTATTGCAAAATGTGACGTGATCACTGTCCGTGATGCATACTCTGCAAAAGTGTTGGCAGATTGCGGTGTTCAGCCAAAAAAAATAAAAATTTGTCCTGACCCAGTATTCTTTTTGAAGCCGATCATATCGGAAAACCGTGAAGGGATTATGCGGGATATCAGCATTGGCCCAAATAATAATTTAGTGGGACTCAGCCTGAGGCCCTGGATGTTTGCATTAGGGACCATCATGCCACAGAAAAGCTCTTCACTAGATGATCGGTGGTTTGATAAATACCAAGCCCTTATCAGTGAAATTATTAAAACAGTTGATTACTTTAATGCACGGGGGGTAAGTGTTGTGATGATGCCGTTTGAGATTGAACAAGATGTCCCAGTGCTCAGTCACGTTTACAAAAAAGTAAAAAATAGAAGCAGTAATTTTTTAATTCAGAAAAAGTATGATCCATATTCATTGCTTAGCTTATACTCAAGAATGTCATTTTCAATGTGCATGAGGTTTCACTCCATCGTTTTTTCAATAATCTCTGAAAAACCCTTTATCAGCATCAATTATATGAAAAAATCCAGCGAATTGCTGGATAATAATGATTTGGGCGATTTGGGGGTAGCATTAGACGAGTGCCGGAATGGAAATTTTTTCAATAGAACAATTGAGTTATATAATAACAGAAATCAAATTACCGAAAAGGTAAAAATTGCCAAGAAAAAAATTATGCAAATTGACCGGCCTGAAAAATCAATAATCGGATTGTTCAACAAAAACCCATTATCTGAAAAAATGGGCAATGACGTGAAAAACTTATGCGATTGAAAGTTATAATTCGATATGTATTCCTGGTTATCACCGTCGTTTTTATCGGATATTTGTTCAGTGACAATCTGGGCAAACTAAAGGTATTGCTAGAAATTTCAATCCCAAATTTTGTAGTGCTCAGTATACTCGCCCTAGCCACATTTGTCGCCAACGGCATTAAAAATGTTTTATTACTCAGGCCGTTCAAAGTGCGGTTGCGGTTCACTGAATGGTTTGGCCTCTCAGTCGTTAATAGTTTTTGGAATTATCTGCCGTTCCAGGGCGGTTTGGTTGCTAAAGGGATGTACCTAAAACGCCAACATCAGTTCGCTTATACGGAATATGCATCGACAGTCAGTGCCAGTTATCTCATCACGTTTTTTACTTTTGGACTAGTGGGTTGCGCCGGACTGGCACTGGCGTATTTCATGAATCATGCGCTGGTGTTTATGCCTGTGCTGATATATACCGTCTTAGCCGTGGTACCACTGATTGCGGTAATAATCATTTCTCGGGGTGAATCCTGGTGTAAGCGTTTTCCGAGGCTGGCACGGTTTTTTTCAGGAGCCCGGATCATTTTTAAGGACAAAAAAACGGTTACCAGCCTGGTATTGTTGGATGTGGGAATGCTCGCGGTGTATGTCGCCAGGTTAGCTTTGTGTTTTTCGGCCACCGGATTACACGTAGATTTTTATTTTATCATCCTGGTGACTCCTATCGCCTTATTGTCGATTTTTTTCACCATAACCCCCGGCGGACTAGTCGTCCGCGAAGCACTCATTGGACTTTTCGCTTTTTGGTACAGTCTGAACGTGGGCGATATTGTCGTCGCTTCGCTGCTTGACCGGGCAGTGCTCATGGTGTGGGTGTTTGGGCTTGGTCTGGTTTTTAATTATTTTTTGTCCCGGCGTGTTTTTGGGGACCAGCGCCCGCCTGATCCGCCGGCGGATCGCCTGGATAGCTGAGCACGACACCGAGCGTAGTACTGCTGGCCAACAGGAGTAGGCTGGTCAGTAGCAGCATCATAGCCTGATGATTGCCGGGCCCTGGTTTTGCGTAGGTGAGGCGCTGGACCAGTGCGTGCCACGGCCGCTGAACATAATGTCGCCAATCCAAAACCAGGCGGATGGTTTCTTGTGGCGTATTGTCGATGAGCAGGGCGCCACCGTCGAAACGATTTGGTTCGGCCGTAAAAACGGAAAACCGCTCGGAGCCGGCTTGGCCGGTGATGTGGGCGATATAGCGGCCGTTTTTCGAGCCGTTGACCGGATCAAACGTCCAGGTGGCCGGCACGACGCTTCCAATAGGCACGGTCACCGTCTTCCCGTCTCGGACAACGGCTCCGCTGGCAGCGTCTAGAATTTCACAGACCAGACTGATTTCCTGAGTCGTCTTGACATAAAGGATCAGTTGACTTAGATGGTCCTGTGTCGACGTGATATATTGCCTGATGTCTAGTGGCTGGCCGGGCTCGAACGTGATCAGCTCGGCGTCTTTTTTCCAGATAACCGCTGTGCCCTCACGGTCAATATAGTGTTTATTTCCGATGGTATACAGGATGAGCCAACTCATACAAATGAGCCAGAAAGTTGCGATGATAATTGGGATTATGAAAGCTTTTTTGCTCATAAATAAAATTTTGGCCAGATGACGAGGGTAAGCGTCACGGCATTAGCCGTCATCATGAAAACAATCACGAAACCGTAAATAATTTTTTTCATCCTGTCAGGCCAGATGGATGTCAGTCCGTGCAGCCAGAAATACAGTATCGGCAGGAGAATGGGCACATAATAGCGGCCGTCTATCGGGAAATTGCCTAATCCGTATTTGAGTACGCGTTGGGTAAACAGGTAGATATAGAAGAGCTCCAAAAGTACGATTGATGCGATGAGTAGCGCTGATGTTGCCCGGCCCTCTGGTTCCAGGGTCCTACGGAACACCGTCTGCTTGAGGATGAGGCCAATAACCGCTGTCAGCCACAAAAACGTACCTGCGATAAACAGTGGCATAGGCACGCTCATTTCGGTCGCGAAGCCAAAAGCGAAGTTGAAGCTGACAAAAGCGTATAACCAGCGCTGGATAAATAGTGGCAGCAAATGAGCGCCGGCGGGTAGCTGGCTGGTAACAGTACCAGTCGCGACTACGCTGGAACTAAAAATGCCATTATGATTCTGGTAAGCCCACAGATACCACCAACCGCAGATAAGCAGCGTGATGCCCGCACAAACAATCAGGTGAATAAGTATTTTTTTCAGTGGGAGACCATTCTTTTTGAAATAGTGGAAGCCCAAGGGTATGGCCAGTAGCAATGGCGCCACGACGAATTGCGGCTTGGTCAGCAGGCCGAGCCCGAACATCAGGCCGAGCAAGGCGGTATTTCCCCAGCTGATGCGTTCGATCATCTGAACCAGCAGGTAAAGTGACAGGGTGGTGAGCAGGAAAAGCATTGCGTCATTATTTATCCCGGCCGCGAGATGGCTAAAAACGGGGAGTAAGCCAATCGTCAGGAGTAACGTGATACTGAATAAAAAGTTTTTCGTTAACCGCATGGAGATGAGGAAGCAGAACCAGAAACCGAAGAGATAGAGTAAAGAAGAGAAAATGCGCATGGCATACATTCGGGTGATGATGTCGGCCTTAAAAAAGATCAGGTAGGGGATAGCTTCGTACAAGTAATACGCCGGCGGATATACAGCGGCGGAGTTTTTGTAAACGTCCTGCTCAGGCAGCTGGTAGTAGATGTCTGCGAATTTAACTGGAGCGGAAGACCGGTACAGCGGGTGCCGGTCCAGGCCCTGCAGTTGTGCGGCGATGGTCGAATAATCAAATGATTCTTCATCGAATTGCTGATGGACATCCCGTAAAAGCTTGTTATACGCATTCATGATACGGGTTGCGCCGGTTACCTGTTCCGAGACTGCATACTCCACCGAGTAGGAAAGAATTTTTGGCTGAATGGATCCGACGTTGTTAGGCAATTTTTTTTCCTCAACCAGGTATTGAGTGTATGAAAAGTGGGCCGGTTCATCGTGACCCTGCCAAGGGGGGATAGAAAAAACAAAAAGAACTCCTTTGATGAAAAGAAAAAGAAATGCTGCCGCCAACACCAGGGCTCGAATTTTTCGAGAGTCAATTGTCATGGGCGCGAAGTTTTGGTTATTGAGTTCATTATAACCTGTTTTTATTTAATTATCTATGAGTTGGATCTTTACAAAATCAAAAAAATGTGTTACAATTACATTATCCTAATAAAAAAACATGGCAGAAGGACGAATCATTTTCGCGCCAATCAAATATATCGCCATTGAGGTGATATGGGATGTTATTTATTTTCCGATCTGGTGGTATACCAAGGGTCTGGCGCGGGTCACCAAATACTGCTTGAACAGTGCCTCAATCCATATTAACCGGCGGTTAGCCATCGGTGTATGGCTGCGCAGCATGTTCAAGCCGATGTATGGGGATTACACCAAGGAAGGACGGATGATCAGTTTTTTCATGCGTATCGTCGTTCTGATCTACAAGCTTGTCTTCCTGGTGCTCTGGATGATTGTCCTGGTGATTATTTTTGCACTCTGGGTGATCCTGCCCATCCTGGTCATCTATTATATTCTCTACCAAGTGTTCGGAATCTCTTTTGTATTTTTCAAGTAATTTTTCATGGATAAACCGATAGCAAAAAATTTCGTCGCACTTACTTGTCCGATTTGCCAGGGCACAGGGAAGGATGAGGGGAATATCTGTAAGCGCTGCGGCGGACGTGGTACGTTTGCCTGGTTGGAAGGGACGATACTCATTTGGGGAAGGACGGTTGACAGCCTGCATCTTTTTGAGGAGGAAATGGAACGTGCGGTCAAGGGGATCCTGAACGCCTTTTTGATTTTTTTTGGCATCATCGGTATCGCCGCGCTAATCATATCCCTGCTTGATTTCAAAGATACGGCCCACATCTGGAATATTTTTCGCGAGCAGAACCGCTTGATGGCGATTTTTTCCATCACCCTATTGGCTGACCTCTATACTTATTATCGGCTCCAGCGTGAGTCGTTTATTGACCGCGCGGTCAAATCCAAGCCGTTTGATACGCTATTAACCGAAGAAGAGCCATCCGTGTTGTTTGACCAAGCGGCATCCACTATTAAGAAACAGCTGGTGGACGTGGACATCACCTATTCCATCCCGGCTCACCGGTCAGTCGGTCAGGCGTGGCAACTCGCCAAACGACTGGGGCACGGGACCACTGAACCAATCCATCTGCTGGCCACGCTTATTTCATATCCCCAAACCGGGGAAGTACTGGCCAGGCTGGGAGTGAACGGCAAGCTACTGGTAGAGAAACTTACCAGGAACGTGGCAAAATTCCCCCGGGTGCCAAAAGCTCCGGCGGTCATGTCATCGTCTTTACGGTCGATACTGTTGGCAGCGTACGCCGAAGCTTACAATAGCCGTCAGGAACATGTTGACGTACAGCATGTGCTGGTGGCAATCATAAAAAATGATGAAATATGCCGTGAGATTTTTTATGACATGGAGGTCGAACAGGACCAGATCGTTAATGCTGTCGAGTGGCTGAATATCCGGGTCCGTTTGTCCGAAGGGTACCGGCATTGGCGCGGGAAGGCCGCATACAAATCAAAAGGAGTCATGAACCGAGCCATGACGTCGCAGGCCACTCCATTACTTGACCGGTTCAGTCATGACCTGACCAGCCAGGCCCGTCAGGGGGGGCTGGCGCCATGCATCGGACGAGATCGGGAAATCGAATCTGTACTGCGGATCATGGAGGGCGGCAAGAATGTCGTCCTGTCCGGGTTCCCCGGCGTCGGCAAGTCCAGTATTATCGACGGCATTGCCGCATTAATGGCCGCTGAAGACGTACCTGAAATGCTGCAAGACCACCGTCTGATCAGCCTGTCAGTCGCTTCGCTTGTCGGTGCGGCCGGACGTCAGGGTGAGCTAGAGGGCCTCATCATGCAATTGATAAATGAAATCGTGCGTTCGGGCAACATCGTCTTATTCATCGATAACATCCAGACTATGGTCGGCGTGTCCACCGAGGGCGCGCAGAACCTTGATATCGCCGACATACTGGCCAATGCCTTGTCCAAGCAATTATTTTTCGCTATAGCGACAACCACTCCGATCGACTATCGCCGGTTTATCGAGCCAAGCGGCTCACTGAATTCGGTTTTCCAGAAGGTAGAAGTGACTGAACCGGACATCAACGGGACGATACTCATCCTAGAAGGGAAGTCAGGCTCCGTGGAAGCGAAGAACCAGATTTTCTTTTCGTACGCCGCCATCGAGCGCATCGTCAAGCTGGCTGACCGCTACATCCATGACCGGTTCCAGCCGGAGAAGTCTATCGCCATTCTGGATGAAGTGGCGGTCTATGTCCGTCGGAAAAAAGGAAAAGATACTATGGTGATGGGCGAGGATGTGGCGGAAATCGTTTCGACAAAAACGAACGTGCCGGTCACCAAGCTGACTGAAAAAGAAACAGAAAAATTATTAAATCTCGAGGAGCGTATCCATGAACGAATGGTAGACCAGGAAGAAGCAGTCGGAGCTGTTTCGACGGCACTGCGCCGGGCCAGGGCCGAGCTCCGCGATATCCGGCGGCCGATCGTAAACCTGCTGTTCCTCGGGCCGACCGGTGTCGGTAAGACGGAACTAGCCAAAACCGTTGCGGAAGTGTATTTCGGCTCGGAAAAAAACATGATTCGGCTGGACATGTCAGAATACCAGGAAAAATCTTCTCTGGCACGGATGATCGGCGCGCCGCCGGGGTACTCCGGGGCTTCAGAGGGAGGTTTCCTGACAGAGGCGGTGCGGCGCCAGCCGTTTTCGTTGCTCCTGCTGGATGAAATTGAAAAAGCCCATCCGGACATCCTGAACATTTTCCTGCAGGTCATGGACGACGGCCGGCTGACTGATACCCTAGGACGAACGATTGATTTTACCAATGTCATCCTCATCGCGACGTCAAATGCCGGAACGGCACTGATCCAAAAGCGCATGCAGGAGAACGCTACACTGGCTGCCATCAAGGATGAACTGATGAACGAAGAGCTCAAGCCGTATTTTCGGCCGGAGTTCCTCAACCGTTTTGACAACATCATTGTCTTCAAGCCTTTGTCGTACGAAGACATTATTCAGATCGTCGGACTGATGCTGAAACAGGTGAACCAGAGGCTGAATGCAAAAGGCATCCGGTTGGAAGCGACTGACGAGGCGAAAGCGGAGTTGGCGCAGCGCGGGTTTGATCCGATTTTCGGCGCTCGTCCGTTACGGCGGGCCATCCAGGATACGGTGGACAATGCCCTGGCTAACTATTTGCTCGAGGGGAAACTGAGCCGACGTGATGTGGCGGTACTGGAAGTAGGCGGCAAGATCACGGTACGGCCCGCCCCACCGCTGTAATCAAAAACCGCACACTCGGGGTGGCGGTAGAATAGAATGTATTTTAAGAGGGATTCCTTAATCAGCCACGCACTGGCATGACGGAGGTTCTTTGTGGAACCCAACAGCGCAGGGGATGTCAGAGCCGCAGTCAATATCCGTGGTTACGTCATTCGTCTTATTGATTACAAAAGTGATGAGTGCCCAAGAGGTCATGATTATTATCATGCCGATAATGGCCGAGGTTAGTATCGTCTTTGATTTCTTGACGCGTTCCTCGTTGCCGGCGGAAGTCATCCACATGAAGCCGCCGAGCATAATCATGATGACGGCAACCAGCCCGAGCAGTCCGAGTACCCATTGGATCACTCGGATAGTGATGTCCACCGGACTCTTGTCCGGTAATTTCAGCTCATTCTTGATCGTGCCTTGCGGGTCAAACTGGATGCTGTCCACGGCAAAAGCCGCATGGCCGAGTAACGTCAGTATCGACAAACTGATGACCAGCACAAAGGCCAGGGAAATGATTTTTTTCTTTGACCAGGACGGATATCTCATGTGATAAGTATAAACCAACACATTGCCGGATGTCAAAAGCTTAGCTATTGACTGGTGGGCTATTTTTAGCATAAGATGGAACATTGAACTTTGATAACTTAATATTGTGATATATGTTCCAGGCGCCCTGAAAATCAGCGTCTGATCGTTATAACATCAATTCTGGAGGAGAATTACATGGAGATTCCTTTTAGGATCCGTCGTCTGCTCCTCTGGTGCCGCCTGGCATTTGAGGGGCTGACTCAGTGGAAGGAGAAGATGCTTTATGCTTTTTTCGAACTGAGGTTGGTGGTTCCGCTGTTTCGCTATTTCACGCCGAATGACCTGTGCTACCTGCGCATGTTTGCCGGTGTGATTATCATCTTCCTGTACTTGCGCGGCTATTATTACGCGCTGTTACCGACATTTACCGTCGCCGTGCTGCTGGATTTCATCGATGGCCCGTTGGCACGCTTCACCAAACGGGTGTCAGAAGAAGGAAAGGTCCTAGATGCCAACGCTGATAAGGTGTTGGTGCTGATACCGCTGTTGCTCATCGGCTTTGACCGGCTGAACGGCCAATTGGTGACATGGCTCCTGGTTATTGAATGCCTGCTTTTCATCCTGGCCAATTACCTGAAACCGGTCTTGCGCGGACGCTATGGCATCCCGCTGGTTTCCGGCTCAAACGCGTTCGGCCAAATCAAGATGATGATTGAATCTGTCGCGATCGGGGTCGTGCTGCTGGACCCGACAAGTGTCATCGTTGTCCAGTGGGGACAATGGTTGATTTTTTTCAGCATTTGTTTCGGGATTTTGAGTTTCTTGCGCCATCTAGGTCGGTTGGAGCATGCCGTCCGATTGGACCCCCGTAAACGGCTGATCACTGTCCCGAATCTCATCACGCTGGCCAGCCTGTTTCTATTTATACCAGCTGGATTTGCCATAGCATATGAGGAATGGGTGGCTGCAGCCGTTTATATCGGTATAGTGTTTATATCAGATGGAATAGACGGCCCGATTGCCAGACGTTACCATCAGGTAACGTATTTCGGCGCTGCACTGGACCCGTTCCGGGATTTCCTGGCCCGCGGTTTCCTGACCGGCTGGATGATCGCGTTGTTACCGCTCTATGCCAAAGTGTTCTTAGCCGCTATCGTGATCGTTGAAGTTTTTTCTGCGGTGATGAACGTTCGGACATCGATCCAAATCCGCAGATTGTCCGGTGTGACGAAAGCGGGGCAGAATCGTGCGCTGGTTCATTACCTGGCCATGGGTGTGTTATTCCTGCATATTGCCGGCGCGTATCGGTTACCTTTCCTTGGTGTCATGGCGGTGCTTATCTCCATGCTCTCCGCTTCGTTAGTCGGCCTTATTTCATACGTTCTCAATCGCTCGCGTTTGTTGGAGGAAAAACGCTAGTATGGTAGTTATTCCTTGCCGCCGCTGTAAATCCAGTTGGCGGCTTTTTTATTTGCGAAAAATGAGGAAAATCGTTATAATTACCAAACCTATGGCTAACCAAACATCAATGGAAAAGATCACTTCTTTCGCCAAACGGCGGGGTTTTATTTTCCCGTCGGGTGAGAAATACGGCGGCCTGCAGGGGTTCTGGGATTTCGGCCCACTGGGCGTGGAGTTGAAGAACAACATCAAGAAAGCCTGGTGGAAGCGATTTGTTCAGTTAAGGGGTGACGTTGTAGGTTTGGATTCTGCTATAGTCACCAACCCGACAGTCTGGGAGAAAAGCGGACATGTGCAGGGATTTTCCGATTCGTTAGTTGAATGCAAGAAATGCCATCACCGTTTCAAGCTCGACGAACTTCATGATGCCGGCAAGTGCCCGGATTGCAGCGGTGAATTGACTGCGGAGCGTAAGTTCAACACTATGTTCAAAACGTTCGTCGGCCCGGCAGAAGATTCGACTTCGACGGCATATTTACGACCGGAAACCGCTCAAAACATATTTGTAAATTTCGACAACGTCCGCCAGTCTATGCGTCTGCGCGCGCCGTTTGGTATTGCCCAGATCGGGAAGGCGTTCCGCAACGAGATCACGCCGGGTAACTTCATTTTCCGGTCACGGGAGTTTGAACAGATGGAATTGGAATATTTCGTTAATCCAAAAGAGGATTCTAAATATTTTAAGCAGTGGGTAGAGGACAGCTACCAGTGGTTTATTGATCTGGGTATAAAGAAAGACAATTTGCGCAAATACGAACAGAAAAAAGACGAGCTGGCGCACTACGCCAAAGAGACGGTTGATCTGGAATATCATTTCGGGTTCGAGAAAGGCTGGGCTGAATTGATGGGCATTGCCAACCGGACAGACTTCGATTTGAAAGCCCATGGCTTTACCTATAAAGATGATATTACCAAAGAAGAGTTTGTGCCGTATGTGATTGAGCCGTCAGCCGGCGTTGACCGTGCCGCGTTAGCATTTTTACTGGACGCATATCACGAGGTTGAAGGCGGACGGACAACTACAACGGAAAGTAATAAGGAGGTGGAAGTTGTTTTGCGCCTGCACAAAGACTTGGCGCCTTATAAAGCGGCTGTATTGCCTTTGTCAAAGAAAGAACAGATCAGTGGACCAGCACTGGAGGTTTATCATGATCTGCAGAAACATTTTATGGTGGCATATGACGACGTCGCCTCAATTGGTCGGCGTTACCGGAGACAAGACGAAATCGGCACGCCATATTGCATTACCTTTGATTTCGACAGCCTGGAAGACAAGAAAGTCACCGTCCGCGATCGGGACACGATGAAGCAGGACCGGGTGGAGATCGGGGAGTTGGTTGATTATTTAAAGAATAATCTAGGTTGATTTAATGAATTTCCGAAGCAAATTTTCATTTTTGTATGGTCTGTGGGGAATAATACCGTCCTTTATTGCCGGTGCGTTTGTTGCCGGAATGTTTATTGGCATATCAACTTTATTCACTGCGGATAGCGGAAAAACATTTGGATTTATCGATCCAGTCGGGTATTCACTAGGTGGGCTATCTTTCATCATCAGTATGATCATGATTATCCGATACGGATATGGGAAGGGGATACAAAAAGAACAGGATGCCCAGGTACGTTTTCCAACCAAATTTTTTATCTGGAGCACTGTTGGCATGGTTGTGTTTATTCTTATCTGGCTTGTTAATGCATAATCAATATTTTAATTTATAAATTTATGCGCGAAGGGTACCGTCCGCATCCAGAGGGGCTAGAAAATTCAGATGAAAAAAAGCACGACAAACACCAAAAAGGCAGTGGCATTGTTGATAGGTTGAAATATGCCCTGAAAGTCGGGGCGATTATCGGCGGGACTATGCTTGGCGCCGGTGCAATGCGCGGCGGGGAAGCAGTAGCGGCCCCCGAAAAGGATAAGGTCGGGGATAAAGAACATAAATGGACTGAGGCTCAGGAAATGCTTATCAAACAGATGTGGCACCGAACTAATGATCGGGTGATGGAATTGGATTCTGCCTATTATCAGGTAAAAGGAGACAATCTGCCGACAGATGTAGTTGATTTTTTCCAGAAAAAGGGCAATGAGTTTGCCACATCAGTTGTCGAAGGTGACGGTACTATGGATGATTTTGAAAAGGACCTGCAGGCATTGTACAGTATATTCCATAAGAACCTGGTCGGCGGAGATTCGGCCGCGGCCGAAACAGTCCCGGCAACGCGGGCGCCAGGCCAGGAAGCTGACGCTTCGGTAAAACAACAGGAAGGTGAGTTTGATGCATTCGTGAGTAAGGGGGAAACTGAATTTGACCAGCGAACAAAGAACATGCAGCAAACAATGGATAAAACAGTAGAGAAATCCGAAGCTGCTTTTATGGAAATACAAAATGACCCCGCTTTTACAGATTCGGATTCCACAGGCGTGCTGGCAGAAAAGTACAATTCTGCAGAGAATGCAGGACAACGTGACGTGATGCGGCAAGAAATACTTAAAACGTATTTGGGTTTTGAGATTCAGAAAGGCCATACTTTCAGCGAAGGGAAGTGGTCCGGAACCATTAAAAGAATTCCTGGTTTCATTTTGGAACTTAAATTTACTGTCGATAAAGCTGGAAATGTTGAAGGGAGCATAACTGACCAGTCTACCGGAGAAACATCAAACTATAGGGTAAATTTATCTGAATTGAAGTAACATGAAGCCCTATAAGTATTGGGAAAAAATATTAATAAAGGAACTGTACCGGCTCTGGAACCACAGCCAGAAATTTTTGAGGTGCCACGGGCCGGAACATCATATCCGCGTGTGGAAGACAGCCGAGCCGTTTGGTCGGAAGAAAGCCGCCGACATGGGCGTACTATTGGCAAGTTGCCTGTTACATGACGTTTCCGCATTCAACAGAATGACTCCAAAAGGCCACGAAACGGTATCGGCACACATGGCGCAAAAAGTCTTGAAACGGATCGGTTTCCCGAAAGAAAAAATACCGGCAGTACTGTCTGCCATTTCAGAACACCGCAGCGACAGCAAAGTAAAGAATAGCCTTGAAGGACGAATATTCAAAGCATTCGATAAAATAGATGCTTTTGGGCCGATCGGCGTATATCGCATACTGTTGCCGCTATCAATCCGGGGGTATTCATTGGAAGACATTATTGGATGGGCATTTGACCGCCAGCGGTTGGTGAAAAAATGGAAGTCAGTCACGTTTCCGGAACTGAGGAAGAAATATAGACCCAGGTATGATTATACGGTCGATTACTTTAAACAGCTGAAAGCCGAACTGGGCCTGAAAAAAGTGAAGACTGTCTATTCTGAGAAAAAAGTATTTGCCCGATAACCATGCCAAAAACATACCAGATTAAAGAACTCGCTGCCAGCCATCTTACCTCGGAGTTTTTTGCTACATTAGAACATCTGTCGAAAACCGTGAAGCCAGATATTGCCAAGGCAAAAAAGACATTGAAACTGATCAGGAAAAATCCGAATCACAAGATTTTCGTGGCAGTTGATAAGCGCAACATGGTGGTTGGGTTGATTACACTGGTCATCGAGCAGAAATTCATCCATCGGTTCGGAAAGATGTCACATATTGAAGACGTGGTAGTGCGCGAAGGTTTCGAAGGGCAGGGGATCGGAGGAGCACTGGTGAAACAGGCGATATGCGCTGCGGAAAAAGCCGGCTGTTACCGCATCCGTTTGTTCTGTTCGGACAGGAATGTGAAGTTCTATGCCAGAGCCGGATTTTTCCAGCATGAAAATGGCATGCAATTGGATTTATGAGAAGGCAACCTGCGGTTTCCTTCTCATCAGCTCATCCTTCCCTGAGAGGTATCGCTCGCTCCGGGACCCACAAGACCCGTGAGCTCGCGATGATTTAGA
>JBAYGJ010000007.1:0-31426 GCA_041666685.1 Patescibacteria group bacterium
AGGACATTGTGGCCCCCGGCAGCAGCGATTTCCAGGGCGCGTTTGGCCTGCTCCTGACCGCGGATAAATGAAAAATCCATCACCTCCATCATGGTATTGGAACTACACAGCCGCTTTTTTTTACACACCGAAATTAATTGGCGGCGATTCAGGTGATTGATAATATCTTCCAGATGGCGAACCGGATAAACACGCACCCCTGTAACCAGGGCCGCCTCACCGGCATTGGCAACCGGCACGAATAATTCCTTTATTCGTTCTTTCTTTGCCATACAGGCGATCGGCAATACTCCGGCCACCGGCCTGACCCCTCCCTCCAGTGATAACTCCCCGATAAACACACACTGATCAATCGGCCAGTCTGACCTGACTTCTCCGCGTGCCAGCAAAATTGCCACTGCCATCGGCAGGTCATAACTCGACCCTTCTTTCCGTAAGGCAGCAGGCGCCAGATTGACCGTGACTACGCCCGGCGGCCATTCGGCACCGCTATTCCTGATGCCTGATTTTATCCGTTCACGCGCCTCCTGGACGGCCGTATCGGGCAAGCCTACAATTATAGTCTTCGGCAGACCGCGGCTCAAATCCGCTTCTACATCCACTGGCTGGGCGTCTAGACCGACGACAGCAGCGGACAGTACCTTTGCTGACATGTCATTGATACATAAAGAATAAAACCTCCTCACAGATGTGGAAGGTTTTATCTTTTTCTTCTTCACAAACATATTAGCAGGGCACTGACATAACGTCAAGTCCCCACAATCATAAAATCCTGGAAAATAAAAAAGAGGACCCAAATGTCAAAGGGTCCCCATGCTTATCCGATGTTATTCATCTCATTCCCGAGCACATTCCGCTGCAAGCAGACTATCCTTCTTTTTCCAGAGCTCAACCTCAGTGCCGTAATAATAATTCAGGCAGCTGTCCGAACGGGAATAATAATACGCCCGGTCCATCCAAAGGTTCATGCCAGCCAGGGCACTATCTGACGGTAATCTGCCTTCAAGCCTGTAGTAGAACTTCGCCCAGGTGAGCAGTGTCAGGAAACGCTCTTCGGGTACCAGTCGGTCGTAATATGCTGTCAGCCATTCCAGGTCGATACGTGCCGAATCGAGCAGTTCTCCGAGCTTGTCCGCCGACTCGACTGCCGCACTGACGCGCAGGATACGTATCGGCACAGAAGCTGAATCACGACTGACCGCTTCAGAAATGACATGATACCCGTCTCTCGCTTTTCCAAAAGCCGTTTTCCCTCCAAAAAAACTCTTGAAACCGCTCACTACCGCCCCTTTGACTCCCTCATCACGCACCTTCATCATCCGCAGCGAACCCAGATATGCCTTATACAGTTGGCACGTGCTGTCTTTGTTCAGTTGTTTGAACAAATCCTCGGAATACTCCCGAAGGCCAGGATCTTTCATCTTGAACGACAAATTGTGGCTCAGGACAGCCAGTGTCAGCCGACTGGTATCGCAGACCTGCTGGAGATCATACCGTAACGCATCCGACTGTTTGTGTTCAGCCGACGAATCCCGGAATGTTTTCCCAGTCCGATACAAATCCTGGATCGTGACCAGGCGTTGGCTATATTCTTCCGAATACGTTATGAAATACTGAGCAGCGGTACTATCGAGCCAATAATAGGCCGGCGGCGGATCACAGGCATCCACTGATAAGGCGCGGCAAAGCAATAACAGGCAGAGCAGGAACAGGATCCTACACATACGCACTCTCCGTTTCTCATTGTATGACAAAGATCAATTGAGCCATCTTAACAGCCCAATCCTGTTCCGTCAATGCTAAACTGCCCGTATTGCCGGTGGTCGCCGTAAAACTATCACTATTAGCCAGGCCGACCCGCCGAGAATTATGACATCTGCAATATTAAAAACCGGCCAGCCGGTCAATGTCACATAATCAATTACGTACCCGAATTTTATTCGATCAAGCGCATTTGAACTTGCGCCAACAATAATGAGGGCTAATGGCGCCACTAGCGCCCAGTCATGACGGCGTATTGCAATCACTGCCATTGTCACGAGCAGCAACAGCAGTATTCCCAAAACAACTACCAACATTGTCTGTGGCAAGGGAATACTGTATGATATGCCCTGGTTCCGCTCCAAAAGGAAACCGAGCGTATCCTTGATGGCAAACAAGCCGGTATCCGACAGCCGATTCATGGCCCACCATTTTATCGCCCGGTCAACGCAAAACGCAACACACAACGTCACTGCTCCCAGAGAAGCACGCCAAGTGAGTTTCATGAGATAGGAAATTTATACTTTTTTCTTTAGGCAAATCATGCACAAATTTGCCTCAGGGATTGCCAATAGCCGCTCCTCCTCAATACTATTCCCACACTTTTCGCACAGCCCAAATTTCCCTTCTTCAATTTTTTTCAGAGCTGTCTTGACCTTTTCCAGACCGATTTCGAGATTACGCTCCAGAGCCACTGAATCCTGAAAATCTGCGACTTCCAGAGCATTATCTTCGTCCTTATCCCCTATGCTTTCCCATTTGGCCTGAACCTTGTCCCGATTGAAACTTTTTTCATGGGTAATACCCTCAAGCTGGCCGGAAATTTTATTCTTCTGGTCTAATAGTCTTGCTTTAAACTGGTCAATGAATTGCTGGTCCATAGTGCTTTACTTTTGGTTTAATGATAATTTCCCGGTAAACAACTCAAATAGTATAGCAGGATTATACCAGCCATGACAATAATAAACAAACCCCCCACACCATCAATGGTGTGGGGGGATGTAGCTATTACTGAAAAACTAGAAAGTTGGGATAGAAGTAATGTTCAGGCCACCCCGGAACCCGGTCGCATGGGTAAAAAACGTCTTCAGTGCGGTCCCGGAATAATTAAATACCCTGACCTGCGGGCCCATACCAGCCCCTGGAGCAGTAACGATTTCATTGGTCCCGTCTGAATTCACGTCTGCCACAACCGTCGTGAAGCTGCCGCGCAACGTTGATGCATAGGCGAAGAAGCTTTTCAGCACGGCCCCCTGGTAGGTGAATATCCTCACCTGCGGCCCGGCCTGGCTCTCTGGCGTGGCAATGATTTCATTTGTCCCATCCCCATTCACATCCCCGACAGCTGCATACAATCCGCCGCGGAACGTGGTCGCATAGGCCATGAACTTCTTTACGAGTCCACCAGCGCCATTGAAAATTGCCACCTGTGGCCCCAGTCCCGGCTCCGGCGTAATAACGATATCAATACTCCCGTTTCCGTCCGCGTCGCCAGTCGTCACATGATATCCGCCACGGATTGTCGTCGCATAGGCGAAAAACTGCGAGACGACAGTTCCGTCATAATTGAAGACACGGACCTGCGGAGCTGATTTTGCGGCAGGTACGGTGATAATCTCCGGCACTCCGTCGCCATCCACATCGCCTGTAGCAAAATTCACACCGCCACGGAAAGTAGTTGCGTACGCCATAAACTGCTTTTCAACCGCTCCATTGCCATTAAACACTCTTACCTGTGGACCGGCGCCAGCCATAGTCGATGTGATTATTTCCGCCGTACCGTCTCCGTCCACATCCGACACGACCAGATTTACTCCGGTCCGCATTGTCGAGGCGTAAGCAAAGAACTGCTTAAGCAACTTGCCCTGCAGACTGAAAACTTTAACCTGCGGGCCAGCACCGGCGCCCGGCACGACAATTATCTCATTTACACCATCGCCATTCACATCTCCATACGCAACATTTATCCCGACACGCAGTTTGGAATCAAAGGCAAAAAATGAAAGTTTGGCCTTACCATTCCCGTCCCATATCGTCACTTGTGGGCCTCCTTTTGATGTCGGCGTGGCAACGATATACTGAGGGCCGCCAGCCGAAGCGGTGACTCGAGAACCGGTTGCCAGCGCGAAATTGGTGAAGTGAGAAACGCTGAAACATACTTTGTGGCTCACGAAATCCTGGGTGGTGCCTTCAGGCAGCTGCCAGCTTCCGTTCGTAGAATTGTAATACTTCGCCACGATCGTATTTTCATCAATCCCAATCTTATCCAGGTACCCTTTGTCATAGGGAATACAAATTGTCGCATTTGAGTTGAATGTCTGGACCAGCTGGTTATTACTGTCTAGAGCCTCAAAATTCCAAGCAAAGTTGATCGGCTTTGTATCTCGGGTATGCATCAAGTTAACGTCAGGCGTAGCCATAAGAGTCACGTTCCCGCTTGTCGCCAGCGCGTTAGCTGGTATGGTCAAAGACGTACCATCGGGCAACGTCATCACTTTTTGGGTCGTAGCATCAAAAGTTTCAGTCACACCCTTAGGAATATTGAACAGGCCTTCCTGCATTTTCACGCTCAATGTCACATTTTTCCCCTTGGTAACTGAGACTTGATTCTCGTCTGAGCGGTAAAATTTGTCCGTCTTCGGATTATATGAGTCGCAACCGACATTCCACGTCCCGGTCGTTAATGGGACATTCGACACTCCACCATTAGCCTCCTTACCAGAGTTACCGCCCTGTTCTGACCAGGCGTGGCAAAAACCCATATCAGGCTTTGTCCCATCCGGCAATAATAACGTCACGGTTGCCGTAGCATCAGCTTCGCGGAATTGCAACGTAACTCCAGTTACTGGGTTTGCCGATGCAACATCGACAGACACTTCCTTCGGTGGCATGAAATTTCCGGAAAACTCCGGCGGCATACCCGCATGTACGTCATACTTGCCGGCCAGCACGGCGATTGAAAACTTACCGTCCGCTCCGGTTTGAGTCCCGGTGTCGACAATCCGTGCGCCTGCCACATCACCTTTGATCTTATTCTCCATCGAACGATAGTTATTTGCGTTCACCCAGGCCCGTTGCATCGGTGTCCCGTCCGGTTTCAATACAATTCCTGAGATTGCCGTATCAGCCTTCAAAATCGTAACTATTTTGGTATAGGTGCTATTGGTTGGGACAACGAATGCATCCTCAGGTCGCGGTTGCGATGCGACATATGCCCCACTGCCGCCGCGTACATTCACGCCGGCCATGTATTTCTTTCCGCCCCGGACAGAAAACGTGAAACTGCCGTCCGGCTGAAGCCTGGTTCCGCGCCACTGCCAAGAATCATCATTAACATACACTTCGGCGTCAAGATTCGTTACCAAAAATCCATTTTGGTCCTTCACAAAACCGGAAATCGTCGAATCATTCGCCACGAGGGTTACTTTTACAACTTTTGTTTCACCTAGCGCAACCGCGACTTCCACCTCTTCTTTCAGTGAATACCCGATACCGGCATCAGACGGTAGATTCGCGCCAACGATAAATGTGGCGCCGCCGATCAATCTGATTGTCGCTGTACCCTGATTGATGCCAGAACCAAATTCATTCCCCGAACCGTTCATGGATCCCTGCTTCCTGGCATACGCATAGCCAAACATATTTGAAATGGCATTGCCGCTCGCGTCAACCATTTTCACCTGCAATGTGGCATCTGCCAGTTTGACCACGATATCCCCCGCGTTTACAGATTGGCTATCAGCCACAGTAACATCTATAGATCGATTGTTATTTGGAATATAATTCCCCGACTGCGGCCCATTATCGATGTTGATCTGCCAGTTTCCTGCAGAAACATACATAGAAAATGACCCATCAATGCCAGAGGTGGCATTCCCCCACCCGCCGCCATTCATAACCCAGCCATTTATCCTGACCCCAGATACTCCAGTCCCGTTTTCTAAAACAACCTTACCAGTGATGGTTGAATTTTTCTGGGACATAATAATCGTGCCAAGATCTTTGGTCTGATTATCGACTACGCCGACAGGGATCGTTGCAGAATAATATCGCGCGTATGCCGGATTATTCATATCAGGATTTACCGACACATTATAATTTCCGGCTGGCACGTTTACAGAAAACGTTCCATCCTGGCCGAGGCCAGTGCCCAGCCCCATCCCCCCATCTTTCTGAATATTCACATTGCCATTGGGCAAAGGGGAGCCATCAGGCAACACGGCCTTCCCTTTTATCACTGCTGTTGCTTTTATAACGGTAAACGTCAGACTCTGAGCCTCCGTCACACTATTGAGTGCGAATTCAACTCCAACTGGCGGCTGGTTATAAGCCCAATCGCAATTCCCTGGTGAATTGGTCTGCTGGTTCCACGGGCAATTAACCCCGACATCCCACGAACCGCCGGACACGGTCAGTGCTTTGATTCCCGATGAATCAACCGTACCGCCAACATTGCTTCCGCCGCCACGTTTGTTGGCCCACACGTTCGCATTTGTTACTACGCTTCCGTTGTCATATTTTACGGTAATATTTATTGTCTTCGCTGCAACAACAAACGACAGGTTCTTTGTGACCATCGCTCCGCTGTATACAAACGAGGAAGCATCAGGCGGAACAATTCCGCTGGCACCTTGGGCCGGGAAAAGCTCCACAAAATATGTTTGGCCTGATTGGAACGTGCCCCGATCTGTGACGACCGGAATCGCATAATAACCATTACTATCAACTCCCGTTCCGTAGTTAAATGAAAAATCCTGGGTGCGTACATTCACGCCACCGCACTGTTTGTACGGATCAACCCCCACGCATGGCGCACTCCCGTCAGGATTTGTAATTTTACCGACCACCGCGAGATCCCCAAGGAACAATGGATTTGAAGCGGTGACTGATTCCGAGCTATCGTCTGGCGGCAGCTGCAGTCCGACCTGGACGGTATAAGCCCCGGTGGCGTTTGGATTAATTACGCCTGTTAAAGTAACTGTTATCGTACCCGATAACTCAGAATTGGCGATAAAACTGCCCCATGTCGGATGAAGACTGCCGTCACTCCACAGTGAGACATCCGCACCAGACAGGGAAAATGACCCGAAGTCAAAATTGCACTCCGTGCCTGAACAAGGTACTCCTCCCTGCTTCCACGTATAAATAATAAACCGTGTCGAAGCGGGGATATTCTGGGACGTAACCATCGTGAAGGTCAGATTATTTGTCGCGCCCAATGTGGTAGAGGTTCCACTTACGGAAACACTGCTCATATGCCCAGTAACTGCCTGAGCGGGCGTGGCGATCCACAGAAAACCCAACATTGCAATAAAAATCGCAGCTAATAATACTTTTTTTGCCATAGACACTCATTCCCCCTTATGTCCGTGTCCTACGGACAATTAATTAGTAATTATAAAAAAACCGCTACGAGCGGTAATATTGTAGTCCAAAAAGGACATGCCCAAAGGCAAAAATTATTGTTATTGCAATTAGCCATTACCATAAACAAGCCTTAATGATAAATTCGCTAATTTACTAATATATTATAATAACATGGCTTCACTCGGTCAAGTGAGCCTATTTCTCAAATTATTTCTGATTTTTCATGGCATCCACAATCCGCCCAATAGATAACATATATGTAGCTGAGCGTAAATCGATTTTTTCAGCCATGGAGATGGCCCAGATAGTGTTAAATTGTTTGACCATCTTTTCTTCCAGTTTTGTATTCACGACTTCCTCGGTCCACCGCTCATTATCCAGATTCTGGCGCCACTCGAAATAGCTGACCGTGACGCCGCCGGCATTAGCCAGCACATCCGGTACTATATAGATCCCTTTCTTGAACAAAACCGAGTCAGCTTCTGGCGTAATCGGGCCATTGGCCATTTCCAAAATTATTTTCGCCTTAATCTGACTGGCATTCTTGTCCGTAATCTGGTTTTCCAATGCAGCCGGGATGAGAACATCGCAATCCGCTTCCAATAACTCCTCATTACTCACCTGATGATATTCTATCTCCTCACACACTGACCCTTTGCAATACACGCCGGCTAATTTACCGCTGGCCTTTTTGTGTTCCATTACATGTCTCGGATCAACACCACCCGGCACGAGAATCGCGCCTTTTGAATCGGATAATCCAACGATTGTATACCCATTTTCATGTAAAATCCTGGCCGTATGGTATCCCACGTTACCGAATCCTTGAACAATAACACGGGTCTTGGCTGGCGTTAAACCGGTTTTTTTCAGCAGTTCCCTGAGGACAAAAAACCCGCCCTGTGCTGTTGAGTATTCGCGTCCCAGCGAACCTCCGATATCCAGCGGCTTGCCCGTAAAAGCAGCCGGAGAATTCTTCCCAGCAAGCTTCGAATATTCGGCCACCATCCAAGACATGATTTTCGGGGTCGTATTCACATCTGGAGCCGGGACGTCCTTTTCCGGGCCTATTTCATTAAAAAACGACTGCACCCAGCCTCGAGAAAGGCGCTCTAATTCCGCTTCTGACAATTCTTTCGGGTTAACTGTAATCCCACCTTTCCCGCCGCCCATAGGAATATCAGCTGCCGCGCATTTCACAGCCATCAAGCAGGCTAATGTCTTCACTTCATCCAAGTCTGCCTCTGGATGAAAACGGATGCCGCCCTTATAGGGTCCGCGGGCATTATTAAATTGCACACGAAATCCATTAAAAGTCTTTGACGCGCCGGAATCCAAAGTGATGGTAATTGGACGCTCGAGTGTCGCGTCTGGTTTACTCAACTTCTCAACAAATGAAGAATCTATCTTAAGGCGCCGCGCCGTTTCTTGAATCTTTTTTACGACATTATCAAAAGAATGAATCTTAGCCATACGTAGTTAGTAGTATTTAGTTAATTAACTGATAACGTGCCAGCGCGATCTGCAACAACCCAAGGGCACGTTTTAGTTTTGGTAATGATAATACGTATGCCAGTCTGACTTCATTTCTGCCTTTGCCTTTGGATACGTAGAATCCGCTGCCTGGCGCGAGCATGATCGTCTCGTTGTTTTCATGGAATTCTTCCAGCAGCCATCGACAGAAATGTTCCGAATCCCTGACCGGCAGAGGGACGAAAGAATAATACGCGCCTTCGGGAGATATGAATTTTTTCCCTAAAAACTTCGACAGCATCGAGCAGGCCAACAGTCGTCGTTTTCTGTACTCCCGGAGGATAGGGGCAAAGTACAGACGCGGCGAACGCAACAACGGGATAGCAGCCAGTTGCTCTAATGTGGGAGCGGCCAGCCTGGCTTGGGCAAATTTCAATGCAGCTTCAACGATATCCTTGTTTTTGCTGGCCAGGCATCCGATACGTGCGCCACAGACATTGAACCTTTTTGAAATGCTGTCCACCATTATCACCCGTTCGTGCAATGACCGGAATGTGGCCAGACTGATATGCCGGTGGGCACCAAATACGAGCTCACGGTAAGTCTCATCGGCAATAATAAATAAATTATATCGCTTGGCCAGTCTGGCGATCGTGGCAAGCTCTGCACGCGTGGAAACAGTACCGGTCGGATTAGCCGGATTACATAGCAGAATCGCACGGGACCGTGGACTGATTTTGGCCTTAATCTCTTTTTCTGGAGGAAGATGATAATTGTGCCTGGCATCAAGCGTCACCGGAACCAGTTTTATACCAGCCTCAGCCGCAAAGGTGATGTAATTAGGATATAACGGCTCAAACACAATTATTTCGTCGCCGGCATCGGCGGCTGCCAGCATGGCGAATTGTATGGCCTCGCTTCCGCCGGTTGTGACAATGATCTCGTCAGCATTAAATGAGATGCCGGAAGCCCGGTAATATTTCTGCCACGCGGTAAGTACGTCGGGGAATCCCGCCGACGGTGCATACGCAACCGTTTTCCTCATGGCCTGTTCTAATCCATGAAAAAATGATCGAGGCGTAGCCAAGTCCGACTGACCGATATTAAGTCGGTAGACGGTTTTACCCTCTTGCCCAGCCTTTTCCGCGTACGCGTGCAATTTCCGGATGGGAGACGAGGGGATGCGCTGCGCCCGAACAGATGCTGGCCTGTTTTTCATTATTTTCTAATTACTTTTTGCTGCTTTCCAATCAATCATAACCGCCCGTTTGCCTTGTTTTTGCTGCAGGTATTTATAGGCCTGAAGAGCGGCCTTGCACCCCTCACCGGCGGATACAACAATCTGCTTATAGGTGACGGTTGTAACGTCTCCCGCGGCAAAAATGCCTGGCACCGACGTTTCATTATTTGGCGAAATAATTATCTGGCTCTGTTGATCAACGGCTACAAGCCCCTTGATACAATCCGCCTTTACGACGTACCCAATTTCCACAAATATCCCATCCACTTCAAAAGTCCGCATTTTAGTGGGGTCAACTGCATCTGTAGAAATCAGAGATTCAACTTTGGTCGTACCGGTTATCTCCTTGGCAACGGCATTGAAAACAACCTCGATGTTCTTTTTTCCGGACAATTGGCTGGTCAGCACTTCCTCGCCCTTCAGTTCGCTGCCACGGATCAGGAGATGCACTTGACTCACGATATCGGACAGATACAGGGCCGCACTGACACCAGAATTTCCGCCACCGACCACGGCAACTCGTTTATTCTTGAACAACGGGCCGTCGCATGTGGCACAGTAGGTCACCCCTCGTCCGATCAGCTCTTCTTCACCGGGAATATCGAGATGCCGATGTGAAAGTCCGAAGGCTAAAATAATGGTCTTTGCCATGTATTCCTGGCTTGCTGTTTTTACTGAAAATATTTCCCCGCTTTTTACGATTTTTTTCACTTCGTCAAAAACAAACTCTGAGCCTGTTTTTTCGGCTTGTTTATGGAATTTTGTCATCAACTCCGGTCCAGTAATAGATTCATAACCGGGATAATTCTCGATAATATCCGTTGTCGATGCTTGACCGCCAATATCCTGTGAAATCACCAAAGTTTTCATAGCTCGACGCGTAGCATAGATTGCGGCGGTCAATCCGGCTGCCCCGCCACCGACAATAATAACATCATATTCCATATGAATATTTTGATTATTTATGCCAAAACTTTATTGATTTGTTCAGTCAGCTGGGCCTTTTGCTGCAAACCGATGCCTTGCCAAACGATTTTACCTTGTTTAAAAATTGCCAGCGTCGGTATGCTCATTACGCCATATTGCTGGGCTTTTGAAGGATTTTGGTCTACCTCAAGTTTACCAATTTTTGCCTTTCCTTCAAAAGCTTTGGCAACCTCCTCAACAATCGGGCCCTGCATCTTGCATGGTCCGCACCATTCCGCCCAGAAATCAACTAATACGGGCGTAGGGGACTGTAACACTTCCTGATCAAAATTTTGGTCTGTCAAAATGACTTCAGACATAATTTTTTTACGTTAGTTTAAATAAATTATTAGCGATAATTTGCAAATCTTTCAGTTGTCTTTGGGGATCCTTATTATTTATAAAGCAATGGCTTGATTCGTTATTCAAAATTAACAAGCCAAGTTTTTCCAGGGAAGCCCTTGCTGCCATCAATTGGGTAATTATTTCTGTGCACTCTCGATTTTCGTCAAGCATTTTATCCAGGCCATTTAGCTGGCCAATAATCCTATGTAAATGATTACGCATTTCTGGAGAATTTGATTTTTTGCTAATATTAGTCATATTTGCATACCCTACGGGGGTATAAGGTTATTTTATACTTTTCCTTTTTTTTGTCAAGTACACAAAACGCCCTTCGTAAGGGCGAGAGGATATATATTTTTCTAAGTAGCTGCCAGGTAACTTTTTATGTTATGTAAAAACTTTTCACTCAAACGTTGTCGTGATTCTATAGTTATGCCCGCAATTGGGTCGCTCAGGCCAATTACACGATCCGGGACCACGTCACCAAAAAAATCTTTCTTGTTTATATCGCAAATGTAATAATTTTCTTTTTTTTCAATCCATGTTTGAAACGCATTCCTGTCGACAACGGCTCCTAAGGACGTATCAACTAACACGGTATTGGGTCGGATAATCCTAAACTCATCCTCACTCAGGATAGCTAGATTCTTTGGCACGTGGAGTGAAATAATATCTGAAATCATAAGAATATCATGCAATTTCTTATAAACCAGCCCTTTTTCTTCCCATTCAGACTTACGCGACCTGGAGTAGTAATAAACCATCATCCCAAATCCTAGTGCCAATCGAGCCACTTCCTGACCAACAGCACCAAGTCCAACAATACCTATTGCCCTACGAAATAATTCTGATGGCTGCTTTTTCCATTGATATTTCCCATAACCTCTAAAAAGGATTAGTAGCTGCATAAATATGTATTCAGCAGTTGCCTCATCACCATAATCAGTAACGTTTCTAAGTGTAATCCCGCGCTTCTCAACAGCTTGAATATCAATGTTTGCTAAGCTTGTGCCACAAATACCGATATATTTTATATTTTTGGCAGATGCAAGGATTCCTTCATTTATTGTTGTAACCCACGAACCAATTACAGCATCAGCGTCCCCAATCCTCTTAATATATTCATCTTTACTACCTGCATTACCTGTAGGAAATCGAATTTTTTCCACTGAGAGTTCCTGAAGCTTAGCCTCAGCCTCATCCGTTATCTTAATATGATCGACTACAGATATCTTGTTAAATTTAATCATAAAACGGGCCATTTATGGCTTAATAATAGTAATAATGGTGGACCTCAGGGGGCTCGAACCCCTCACCTCTTCCATGCCATGGAAGCGCTCTACCAAATGAGCTAGAGGCCCACGAACTTAAGTATATTATCAATAATTCTCAATAAATACAAGTCTACTATTTGACTGTTCCACGTGGAACATCTTTTTTCCTGGTGGACCTGGGGAGAATCGAACTCCCGTCTGAGCAATGCGAATGCCCTGTACTACCACTGTACGACAGGCCCAGTTGTTAAAGCTATTTTACTTTGCCCTCGAGAGGAATCGAACCTCTATCTATCCCTTAGGACGGGATTGTTCTATCCATTGAACTATGAGGGCATGTAATCCACCCCGACGTATTGTCGGTGCTCCGACCAAAAAGTCAAAGTTAACTATCGATTCTCATTCCTGCTGCTGCGAGACTATAAGTGGGTATTTACTACGTTCGTTTTTAAAGAAATTCTGACTGAAACGTCAAGATAAGGGTATTAGGGTAAAAGCGCTTATTTACTTATACTTACTCAAATTCGATGAGATTTTTATACTTGTTCCACGTGGAACAAGTTACTTACTGCTTAATTACTAGCGAAGTTATTTTTTCGGCAATGATCTGAACTTTATCCGACTTCATATCTAGGAACATCAAACTAAAGATAATAAGCAGCAATACCGTAACCAATATGATTACCCGTGTCAGATCTTTTTTTATGTATATGTGTTGCTCCAATTCAGCTGCATTGTCCTGTGCGTTAATTTGAGACGGCTGAGTGACTGTCGGCGCTTGGTAGGACGAGCCGGTTGACTGTAAGTGCTCCATACCTTGAAAAAATTTTCTTTTTCTCTTATCTTTGGACATGATATATGGTCGTTAATGATCAATGAATTGAGTTTATACTACTTTTTTTAAAAATACAATTATTGACTTATCACATTAAAAGGCTTAAAATTACTGCACAAATTTACTATTAATTTTGAAAACTATGGCGCTATTTAACTCTGGAGAAGATATCCAAAATAAGGAGGTGGAAACTGTCATCGGTCCATCAGTAAAAGTAGAAGGTAATTTCAAGGGCGATGGGAACGTGACCGTTGAAGGCATGGTACAGGGAAGCTTGAAAACAAATCATACCTTAAAAATCGGTACAAATGCAAAAATCAAAGCTGAAGTTGAAGCGGCGAACCTTATGCTATCCGGCGAAATTCGGGGGAATGTAAAAATTTTTGAAAAAGCCACATTACTGAGATCAGCAAAAATTTTTGGAAACCTGGAGACAAAAGTATTGAGTGTAGAGGAGGGTGCTATCATCAACGGAAAATGTACCATGGTTAAAGATGAGGCAGCGCCTGCAGCGGAAATTAAAAAAATTAAGTAGGCTGATGTACTATTATATATACGATTCATTTTTATCTGATCGTAAATATTCTGCTACGCTTGAGCGGGTAGAATCTCGTTTGATGTCGCTCGGTATTAATGGCCGCATCGAAAAAATGACTTTGCTAAAAAGTTTACGGGAGGTTATTTCTGATGCGATCAAGAAAGGCGCCACTACAATAATTGCTGTTGGCAATGACGATACCGTCAGCAAAATAATCAATTTTTTGCCTAACCTTAGCATAACTTTGGGTATCATCCCTTTGGGTGATAATAATGCAATTGCGACATCGCTTGGCATCCCCCAGGGTGAAGCGGCATGCGAAGTACTCTCCTCGCGCATCATCGAACACATAGATGTCGGCAAAGCGAATGACTGTTATTTTATTTCTTCATTAAGTATCCCTGCGCAGAAAGAAGTTGTTTTTGATTGGGGGGCATACCAAGTCAGGCCGATCGATGAGCAAAATCAGATTACGATTTGCAATTTTAATACCAGCACAGACCTATCCAACAAGGCGATGCGAAAAACTTGCAATCCGCACGACGGAATCCTAGAGGCGATATTCAAAGCTCCCGAAGATCGTGGCTGGTTTTCATTTTCAAAAAAACAATATTCATCTGCCAGTGTTTTTCCGTTTACAAAAATTAAAATTAAATGTTCCACGGAATGCCTGCCGGTTGTCGCTGACGGCCAGACAACTATTAAGACTCCCGTCACCGTCGAAGTCATCCCAAAAAAACTTAAATTGATAGTAGGGAAAAACCGTATGTTTTAACCAGCCTCTTTTTTATCATAGCTGGATAAAATGAACGGTCAGTCAAAGGATCGTTTTTTCATTTCCGGGATGGACAATACGCCTTAAAAACGGTAGTATGTACACCATAACCAACAGCCCATGAATGTCACTGAACTAGCCAGAAAACTAAAAATACCGACTACCGAGCTAAAAACTTTACTGCCAAAGCTGGGATTTGATATTGGCCGGAAAGCAATCAAGATAAACGATAATATTGCAGAACGAATCATTGAACGTTTTCATACCGACTCCAAACAAATCGAGGAACTCCGACGTCCGAAACAGCTAGTTACCGAAACACCGGTCGTCAGCCCCATTATGCAACAAATCGTCATTCCGCCGGTCATCACCGTTAGAGATTTTGCCGATTTGCTCGGCAAGCCAGTCGCCATCGTGATGCAAGAACTTATGAAAAACGGGATTCTGACGAACTTGAATGAGAATATTGATTATGATACTGCAAATATCATTGCCCAAGATTTCGGGTACAGCACCTCAATCAAGGAGGAAAAGCCGCACGAAGAAGATCTCACCAACGGACTGGAAGCACTTCTTCTCGATGAAAACAAAAATCTGATCAGCCGCCCAGCCGTAGTAATCGTGATGGGGCATGTCGACCACGGAAAAACTTGCCTATTGGACACGATACGCAAAACCAAAGTCATGGCCGGTGAAGCGGGCGGCATCACTCAGCATATCGGCGCCTACCAAGTCGTTAATAATGGGAAAAGCATAACATTCATAGATACTCCGGGACACGAGGCTTTCATGACCATGCGGTCCCGCGGCGCCAGGGTAGCTGACATTGCCATTGTTGTTGTCGCTGCCGATGACGGTATAAAGCCGCAAACCGAGGAAGTGTTTAAAATCATTGATAACGCTAAGCTACCCTATATTGTCGCGATCAATAAAATTGACAAGCCTGATGCGCAAGTGGAAAAAGTAAAACAACAGCTGGCCAATGCCAACCGCCTTCCGGAAGACTGGGGCGGCAAAATCATATGCGTGCCCGTCTCTGCGAAAACAGGTGCAGGCATCGATGACCTGCTTGAACATCTGCTACTACTGGCGGACATGGAGAAAGATAAAATTCGCGCCAACCCATCCCGTCCGGCCGTAGGCACTATTATTGAATCCCACATCGACAAAGGTGAGGGGATTATTGCCACGGCCATCATCCAGACTGGAACACTGCGAACCACCGACGTCGTGCAGGTAGGCCAGGTCGTCGGAAAAATCCGGATGCTAAAGGACCACCTGGGCAAACCGCTCCGTGACGCCCCGCCCTCTACGCCGGTCCGGCTCCTGGGTCTGAAGAGTCTCCCCGAGGTTGGCGACATCCTCCAAGCCGTGCAGAATCCCGATTCCCTGAAAAAAATAATGAAACAGATGGAATCGAAGCAAAAAACCTACCGCGACCAACAGAGCTGGCGCATGGTGAAAACAAAGTCCGAGCAGGAACGAAAAAATGAGCGGGCTGTAGACATCATCCTGAAAACCGACGCCCTCGGATCACAAGAAGCGATCGTGCAGGCGCTGGAAGCCCTGAGCACCCCAAAAATCAAAGTGAACGTGGTCAAGAAAGGCCTCGGGAACATCCTGGACATGGATGTAATGCGGGCCGAAGGGACGGAACTGCATATCTATGGTTTCAACGTGGATGCCAATGCGCGGGCTGCTGACCTGGCCAGGGACAAAGGCATTATCATCAAAACCTACCGCATCATTTACGACCTCATCAACGACGTGAAAAAAGAAGTGGAGAAAATGGTAGAATACAAAAAAGAAGTTATCGAACTTGGCCGGATAAAAATTTTGGCAATATTCCGTTCGGAAAAAGGCAAAATGATAGTCGGCGGACAGGTGACAAAAGGAAAAATTGAGACCGGCAGTAAATGCCACATCATACGGGGCGAACGGGAAATCGGCAATGGCCAACTGACTCAATTGCAGCAGGCCAAACAGCAAGTTGCCAGCGTCCCGGCGGGATCTGAATGCGGCATGGAAATTAAGACCAACCAGATTCTCCAGGCTGGAGATTTTCTGGAGGCGTACCGCGAAGAGCTGGTCAAAGATACATCCGTCTAACCTCCACCAGGGTGCCATCGCATCGGATACAACAAATCAACAAACTTATCCTGGAACTGCTTAACGCACAAATGCTGCGGGAGATCGATCTCCCGGCCGGCAGTTTTGTCACGATCACAAAAGTGGACACCACACGCGACCTGGGACTGGCCCGTGTCACGATGAGCGTGATGCCGGCAGATAAGCAGGCTCCAATACATGTATACATGAACAGACAAGCTGGACATTTTCAGCGAGTACTGGGACGGAATATGAAATTGTATAAAGTCCCTAAACTGACCTTTACACTTGATACGAGCGGTTCACACGTGGAACACCTGGACCAGCTTATTGACAAAATACACAACGAGCAGTAAGATGGGTGGTCATTAAGTATTTTCCGTTAATCCGGCCTGCTCCAGGGCCTCATATCATGAACGAATTCCACCCAATTTTCAATAAAATCAACGAGGCTGTCACCAAGGCAACTTCCATCCTCGTCATCAGCCACCAGAACCCCGACGGGGACGCCATCGGTTCCCTGATAGGCATTAGCCACTACCTCCAATACCGGCAGAAAACGCATGTACTTTTTTGCCTGACTGCCGTTCCAGAATACTTGCGGTTCATTTCCGGGAGTGAAAAAATCCAGAACGACGAAACAATCCTGAAAAAAAACGAATACGACCTGGTCATCCTGCTTGACTCGGGTGATTTGCAGTATGCCGGAGTTGCCGAACACTTCCGTACACTTAAAGGCCTGCCGGTCGTCATCAATATCGACCACCATCCGACCAACCAATACTACGGGCACGTCAACCTGGTCCATGCGGGAGCATCTTCGACATCGGAAATCATCTATCATTTTTTGGATTTTCACCGCATCCCTTTTAACAAAGAAGTGGCTACCGCACTCCTGACAGGGATCATGACCGATACCGGAAGTTTCACCAACATGGCCACGACACCCTCCTCCATGGAAGCGTCATCCCGCCTCATGGCGTACGGCGCCCGCGTCAAGGACATCAACGCCAACACCATGCGGAACAAATCCCTGAACCAGCTCCAGCTCTGGGGACGAGCCCTGTCCAGACTGAAACTGAATAAAAAAACCGGGATCGTGACCACCGTCCTGATCCAAAAGGATTTCAAGGAGCTCCAGATGGACGAGGACAGCAGTGAGGGCATCTCTAATTTTCTCAATTCCGTCGGAGAAGCGAAAGCGATCATCGTCCTCCGCGAAAAATCCGATGGCACGATCAAAGCGTCCTTGCGCACCACTCAGCCTGGCGTGGATGTTTCAAAAATCGCAAAATATTTCGGCGGCGGCGGACACAAGAAAGCGGCCGGCTTCAATATCAAAGGCAAACTCACGGAAACTGATGAAGGGTGGCGTGTAGTTTGACATATTGTTGTTTCAAACTAAAATATATATATACAATAAACCCGACCCTCATGGCCGAAATTGGAAATTATCGATCAGTTGAAGAAGCGGAAGCTGCAGAACAATTCAATAATGAACAAAAACCTGCTCCCGCTCCGGTCGATGTTGCGGTTGAAAAAAAAGACACGTACGAAAATTCGATTGATTTTGATAAGTGCCAGATGGATAAAGTGGTAGACGCGTATCTGAAAGGCGTACAATTAGAATGGGAATCATACAGTCCGTATCTGTCTGACCATAAACTGTCAACGGGCGAACTCCTCAAGGACAACCTGCCACAAGTCGAAAAGATTGGCGTGGCAATAGGAAAATATCTGAGAGAAAAATTTGATAAAGCCCGAATGATCTCGCTCTATGATGAATATAATACCGACATGCCCGATACGATGGATGCCTATGGCCAGCCAGTAGATATTAAGCGGACCCATCGTGGCACGGATGGCGAGCTCACGCTTGAAATGCCGGGGAAAGAGAGCGCGGATTCCAGGCGCCAAAAAATGATACAAAAATCCGGAGAAGTGGCCGGCGAGTTCCGTCAAATATCATTATCAGACGAAGTCAAAGCCGCCTTTCGGAATAATATTAAGGAATTCTTGGTCGAACAAGGGGTGATCAAACCCCAGGATAAAGAAGAGGATAGCTACCTACTGGTATCCGAGAGCAGTAAAACAGAAACGGCTCCGGAGCTCATTAAAGCTCTCTACGAACACAACCATGAACTGGTAAAAGGACCGGGCGTGTCAGAAATCATTACCGGTGGACAAACCCAGGACAAGACCATTACATTCAAAGATGAATTCACCTTGCGGAGCAAAGAAGGCCGATGGATGTGCGAAGCGCTGGACGCTTCAGCTTTTCTTGATCCGGAGAACCGGAAAATCACCCATCTTGTCATCCTGCCGGAACATTTTAAGTCCCAGCAAGACAGGGTATGGACTATGCTGAACAGCATGGGATTCCAGGCGGAAAACTACCACAATATATATTTCGGCGGCAAATCGGATCCAGACTGGGTAGTAAATAAAATCGCCGAAAAAATTGAACAGGCTTTCGCGCAAGCATCCTGATCACCCCCGCTAGTATTTAAAAAGGCGACGACACACTGATCGGGAGCTGTTTTATTTTTATCGAAATCACTTACCAACGCTATTTTTACCGCTAATTGACAAAACAAACACGGCATTGTATACTGCAAAACACGTTTTAACCAACTAAGCACCTTATGTATCTCATTCCGACAGTTATAGAAAAATCCAATTTCGGTGAACGAGCTTACGACATTTACTCTCGGCTACTTAAAGATAGGATTATATTCCTGGGCAATCCGATAACCGACGATGTGGCCAACACGGTCATAGCGCAGCTTTTATTTTTGGATTCGGAGGACAAAACCAAGGATATAAAACTATACATCAATACTCCGGGCGGCTCGGTCACTGCGGGAATGGCGATCTACGATACGATGCAATATGTGAAACCGGACGTGGCTACGATTTGCGTGGGCATGGCAGCTTCGATGGGTGCGGTCCTATTGGCCGCAGGCAAAAAAGGCAAGCGATTTGTTTTGCCGAACTCAGAAGTCCTGCTCCATCAGGTCATGGGCGGCGCCGAAGGACAGGCCATCGACGTCCAAATCCGGGCAGAACACATCCTGCGCATCCGCGATCGGCTCAATGATATGATCGCCAAACACACCGGACAGACACTGGATCGGATCAAGAAAGACACAGACCGCGATTTCTTCATGAACGCGGAACAGGCAAAAAAATATGGTGTCGTAGACAAGATCATCCAGTCCTAAGCCCAAAAATCTTTAAGTAGCTGAGAGGACTCTGCCAAAAGCAGAGCGCCCCCGGTTTTTTATGGCTAATATCAGCGCTTAATTACCATTCAATTAACAAATAGTAATAAGAATACATCGTATGAATGACGCAAGCTTAATTTGGATCATCCTGACCTGCGTCGGTCTGCCAGGTGGCATGATCGTCGGCTGGTGGGGTCGAAAGTTTTGGGCGATCAAACAGATCAACACTGCTGAGGCAAAACTCAACCAGCTTATCCAGGAAACAAAAAATAAACAAAAGGAACTCCTGATCCAGGCCAAAGACAAGGCCATCCAGATTGTCGAGGACGCCAAACGAGAGGCGGATAGCCGGCGCCGCGAAGTCATGCACCTGCAAGAGCGCATGGAAAAACGCGAAAGCCTGTTTGACCAGAAACTGCTCGACCTCGAGGAAAAACAACAGCGGTTATTGGACAAGGCCAACCGCCTGGAAGCAGCCAAGCAGGAAATCCTCAAAATCAAGGACCAGCAGATGAAAAAACTGGAGCAGATCGCCAACCTCACCCAAGTCGACGCCAAACGCGTACTGCTGGAAAACACGGAGACAGAAATGAAAGAGGAGCTTATCCAGCGGATTAGCAAAATCCAGCACGAATCAAATGAAACCGTGGAAAAAGAGGCAAAAAACATGCTCTCCCGCGTAATCCAGCGTGTTGCCGCACCGCATACGGCCGAAACCACCACGACGGTTGTAAACTTGCCGTCCGACGAAATGAAAGGACGGATCATCGGCCGCGAAGGCAGAAATATCAAAACGCTCGAACAACTCACCGGCGTAGAGATCATCGTTGATGACACGCCGGAAGCCATCGTGATATCAGGATTTTCGCCGATCCGCCGGCACCTGGCCAAACGGGCGCTGGAAAAGCTTATCCAGGACGGACGCATCCACCCGGGCCGGATCGAGGAAACCATCGAAATAGCCAAGAAAGAACTGGCCGCGGACATCAAAAAAGCCGGCGAAGAAGCCTGCTACGAAGTCGGGATTGCTGGTCTGGACAATAAACTGGTTCAGATTGTCGGCCGACTGAAATACCGCACCAGCTACGGGCAAAACATCCTGCGCCATTCCATAGAAGTGGCTCATCTGTCAGCACTGCTGGCCGAAGAGCTGGGAGCTGACGTAGCTGTGGCAAAAAAGGGTGGCTTTTTCCACGACATCGGCAAAGCTGTCGACCACGAAGTCCAGGGCACCCACCCAGAAATCGGACAGGATATCGGGCGGAAATTTAAAATGCCCCAATCCATCATCAACTGCATCGCCTATCACCACGAGGACGCCCCACCGTCATTGGAAGCGGTCATCGTCAAAGTCGCTGACGCTATTTCCGGAGCCCGGCCTGGCGCACGAAAAGACACGTACGAACGGTATATCCAGAGATTGGACGAGCTGGAAGGGCTGGCCAAATCATTTGAGGGTGTGGAAAAATCATACGCCATCCAAGCCGGTCGGGAAGTACGGGTGTTCGTCATACCGGAAAAAATTGATGACCTCGCCGCAGTCAAAATGGCCAAAGATATCGCAAAAAAAATTGAGGAAGAGCTGAAATACCCCGGTGAAATCAAGGTCAATGTCATCCGAGAAAAACGCATCATCGAATATGCCAGATAACAATCCATAAGCGGCTCATTATGATCGATAAGGTTATTTTCGACACTGACGGGGTCGTGATCCGGCGCGAAATGTACTTCAGTGCCTGCCTGACAAAGGATTATGGTACAGCGCCGGAAAAAATTCTGCCCTTCTTCAAAAATGAATTCCAACAATGCCTGATCGGTCAAGCGGACCTCAAGGAAGAGCTGAAAAAATATATCAGTTCATGGGACTGGACCGGCACCATCGACCAATTATTAGCCTACTGGTTTAAAAATGAAAGTGATGTCGACCGGCGCATCCTCCATACAGTCCAAACCCTTAGAACCGCCGGGATTCACTGTTACCTTGATACCAATAACGAAAAATACCGTACTGAATTCTTGCGGGAAACGCTCAAATTGTCAGATTCGTTTGAAAACGTCTTTTCTTCCAGCGAGCTAGGATACGCAAAGCCGAGTTTAGAATTCTGGAAAACCATCCATCAACGACTTGGTCAGCCAGAAAAAACAAGCTTGCTTGTATGGGACGATGAGGCGGAGAGCGTAAAATCGGCGCAAGACTTCGGATTTCACGCAGAACTGTACACCGGATTCGGTCCTTTCCAGACATCCATGCAGACATGGTTAAGCCCGACATAAATTTTGGCAACAATTCAAATATCGAAATTTTAAGATGTCACAACAGCAAATCAAAATCCTATTTTTCGGTGACGTGGTCGGCAAACCGGGCCGTAAAGCCCTGGCCGCCGTGCTGCCGGGGCTGAAGAAAGAACTCCAGCCCGACCTGGTCGTCGCCAATGCGGAGAACATCGCTCACGGCGTCGGCATCACGTCCAAAACTATGGAAGAATGCCGGCAGGCAGGCGTGGATTTCTTTACCTCCGGCAACCACGCTTTCAAGAAACCGGACGCCCTGAATATTTTCGCCGATCCGGATGCGCCGTTGATCCGGCCCGCCAATTTCATCGACCAGCAGGCGGGTGCCGGCTCCCGTATCGTCCCGATTGGTAAAACGTCAGTGCTCATGGTAAACTTAAATGGCCAGGTGTTCATTGAAGAAAAATTTTCCTCTCCGTTTGCAGCAATCGATACAATCCTGGCCCAATACCAAGGTGCCGACTTGGCGGGAATTTTTGTAGACTTACACGCCGAAGCGACATCCGAAAAGGTCGCATTCGGATGGTACGTAGACGGCCGGATATCCGCCGTTATCGGCACCCACACCCACGTCCCGACTGCCGATGAAACCATCCTGCCAAAAGGCACCGCCTACATCACTGACGCTGGCATGGTCGGTCTGAAAGAGTCTGTTATCGGCGTGGACAAGGAAATTATCCTCAATAACTTCACCAATACCAAGACGACGGCGCATGACATACCGGACCATGGGGTATGCGTAGTAAATGCAGTGCTAGTCTCCATTGACCCGATTACACACCGCTCCACAGGTATCCGCAGAATCTACCGGGAAATATCCATCTAAATCACTTTTTATTACTTTAAAAAAAGGTCGAAGAATCGAATCCACCAGTCTGCTCCGGAGGAGGGCAGACTACCCTAACGATCCACTACCCATGAATAAAGCAGAACTCATCGAAAAGATCGCCGAAAAAGTCGGCGTCACCAAGAAGCAGTCAGAAGACATGCTCGAAGCCTTTGAAGACATCACCACCGACACCTTAAAATCGGGCGGTGAAGTGACCCTCACAGGTTTTGGCACGTTTATGGCCAAACACCGATCAGCGCGCGGCGGCGTCAATCCTCAAAATCCGACAGAACGCATCCAGGTCCCAGCCGTGACCGTTCCGAAATTCAAAGCGGGCAAAGCACTGAAAGACGCTTTAAAAGGCAAAGTATAACTTCCGTACTTCACGGATAAAAAACTCCCTGGTGTATCAGGGGGTTTTTGTTTCCCCTGATGAGATTAATAAAATAAAAACCGCCCTGTTGCATAACAGAGCGGTCAGATAATATGAACAATTTTCCCTTCGTTAGAAGTTTACCACCGCCCGAGCCCAGGCCTGGTTCTGGTTTCCTTGGCTGTGGAACTGGTATGCTCCAACAATGGCAAATTGGCCGGTAAAAGGTACAACGATACGTGGTCCGATGCTGAGATTATTCCTTCCGTTTACGTAAAAGGTATTCTCAGTTTCCAGACCGATTTTACCCAGACTCCCGAGGTCGTAGTTGCAATCAACGTACAGATACCAATCTCCTGTCGTGGGGAAATACTCGACGTTTGTCCAGAAATGTATTGGCTTGTACGCATCATATGATACACGCAGGTCAATCAGTAGTTCTCCTGCTTGCTTCACGGACTTGAAGCCGACCATGAGCTCAACCCAGCCGGACTTTGTAGTCAGGCGAGGCCCAGCCACTGCCACGACGGTGCCGCTGCCGGGGTTCGGCAGAATAAACCATCCGGCTACGCCGAATTGCGAACTGTCGGCCACCGTCTTAGTACCGTGCAGCAACAGCTTGGTATTGCACAGATCAGAGGCTTCTGACTGAATAGGGGAAAGCATGGCCGCCAACAGGCAACCGGACAACAAGGTAATGAGATGCTTCATCGGTAAACTCCTTTTGAAATGTAATGAACAGTTTGTTTGATTTTTAACCTGGTATGATATATCATTGATAACGAGTGGCAAATACCACCACATGGTGATAAATAGCACCACATTATATGTATATAGAAATATTACAGCGCTTAGGCCTTAATAAAAACGAGGCGAAAATATACGAATCCCTCTTAGAAACTGGGGAAGCTAATGTTTCCCAGATAGCCAGCGCAGCCAAGGTAAACAGACGAAACGTGTATGACGCCCTCGATAACTTATTGGCGGAAAACCTGGTCATCCGGGTCCGTGGCGAGCGCGAAATTCGCTACCGTCCAGCTGACCCCATGAAACTCCAACACCTGCTCAACATCCAAAAACAGCGGATTGGCGCCATCCTCCCAGGCCTGGCAAAAACATATGAACGGCATCCACCGGAAGAGCAGGCTTTTATTTCACGTGGTATCGAAGGCATGAAAAACTACTGGAAATATGTCACCTCCCAGTCCCAACCGTCATTATTTATCGGCGGTAAAGGGGCATGGCACGATCCTTTGTATGAAGAAGACCGGAAAATATTCTTCAGCGACTGCCGTCGTAAGGGCATAATCATCCAAGGTATATTTGATGATGAAATCAGGAAAAGCGGTACTGATATTTTTAAACACTACGAACCTGAAAAAATCCGATTTTTCCCGGCAGAATTCTCAACTACTGCCAGTTATGACATTTGCGGGGATAGAACGCTCTTTTTTCAGATGGCCCAGCACCGCAAAATAGAAAATGCTTTAATTTTTAATATAATCAGCCAGCAGTTAGCGGATTCATTCCGGACCTGGTTCTCATTCTTATGGCACATATCCCAGCCATTAAAAAAATAATAGTCGGGGACGGAACTTTAGCCGTCCTGCGTCAGCTTGGCCTCACGGCCAGTGAGGCAAAAATATATGTGTCTATGCTTGAGATCGGCAAAACAAACATATCTGAAATTGCATCGCGCACGGGCATCAACCGCCGTAACGTCTATGACACCCTGAGCACCCTCATCGACAAAGGCCTGGCATTCCAGTTTATGGGGGAACGAACAGGACATTTTGCTGCAGTCGAGCCCCAAAAACTCCTGGAGCTGGTACAATCCAGGGAAGTGTCGCTCAGTACGATCCTCCCAGAACTGCAAAAGCAATACCATACCCCGCGTCCAAACGAACGCGCAGTCATATACAAAGGCCTGGAAGGATTCAAAAATTACTTGGAAGACATCCTGACAGCCAAACAAGACGTATATTGTCTTGGTGCCAAGGGCGGATGGGGATATAAGGGACTTGGTGATTTTGCCGACTGGTTTGAACAGGAACGAATCAGGAATAAAATCAAGGTTTATAATCTGTTCGACCAGGAAATGAAACTGCTTATAAAACAAAACAAACCGACGTACAACATCTTGTCTGAACATAGATTCTTGCCTGCCACGTATTCAACTAAATCCGCCGCTGACGTTTTCGGCACTACATTGGTCACCTTTACCGGCTTATCACCCGAACAAGTAGATGATGACGTCACGCTTTTCGTGCTCAATAGCCGAGAAATCACCGACACCTTCCGTCGGTGGTTCATGCTCATGTGGGAGCATTCAGAGAAATAAAAACACCCTGGTCATATCAGGGGGCTTTTATTTTATAATTTTTTTAGCTGGTGGGCATGGATGGACTTGAACCATCGACCCCCACTTTATAAGAGTGGTGCTCTTACCGACTGAGCTACATGCCCGTACAAACTTCATCCTAGCGGATATATCAAAATCTGCCAACTTCACTGCTGACGTGCACTGTTTTGGCGGCCTTCGTTACAGGGGCTTAACGAGCGGCAGCTTGGAAAACCATCTCATCAGTTTGCTGGGCGCCTTATCCTCTACCAATTTCAAAAATAGAAGGGTCCAAGCAGTGTATTGATAACTGACGAATATCCCGCCCAGTACAGCGACGGTGATAAACCAGGCAATCCCGCCCAAGGTGATAGCCACGATCAGGCCGGTACCACTGCCGAAAAACATGGCTGCGATGCCGATCAGGGCAAATGGCACGGCAATCAATCCCAGAGTTAAAATAATGGCCAATCCATAGGCAACTCCGAGTGCGAGGACGACGACCGCCATCTCAAAACTCACCAGCCAATTTTTCTTGAACAACGCCCAAGCCAGACGCATCGCCTCGCCAGCTCTCTTCCCCTGAATGACTATATATGCGATGGCATATTTGACGATGAATGCGGCAATGGCTGTCAGCGGAATATAAATGAAAAACAGCAAGAAAACGAATATGAACCCACCCCACAAATTATCGCGGACCAACAGCCAGGATATTAGTGGAAGACCCAGGACGACCAATAGCCCATACAAAATCACTTTTACGATCACGTTGAGCAGCAAAACGGGCATGAAAAACTTATTGCCTACGACAAAACCCTCGCGATGAGTGGCCGGCTGGTTTTTATTTATTTTATTCACCGAATCAAAGAGGGCAATCTGAGCGACAATCGCCAGCCATAACAGCACCAAGCCGACTATCACGATCATCAGGATAAAGAAAAATGCCTGGACTGGCTGCGTGCTGAACGCATCCCTGATGTTCGCCAGCATAGTCCAGATCACGCCACCCTCCATCAGGCTGTGCATATCCAAAATGCGGCTCGATGTCTGTCCGATATTCGAATAGTCCCGGGTCAATGATTCGAATTCACCGCCCAGCCCCAGAAACGAGGCGAAAAAACCGAATACCCACAAAAACTTATTAATCTTCACGACGTGGAAAGCCCGCTTTAGGACATCGCGGAAAACACTGACGGGCATGGTCGCAACTTTTGAATTAGCCATAGAGCCTCCTTGATTATTTATTGAATATTGTTACGCTATAGCGCTTGTTTTTGTGGGCTTAAAAATCGCCGCAAATTCATCTCGTTCCAAGGTTTCCTTGGTCATGAGCTGTTTCACGATCTCGTCGAGATGCACCCGCGACTTCTTGATGACTTTTCCGGCAGCTTCATACGCGTTGGTAAGGAATTTTGAGACCTCCGCGTCGATCTGCTGGGCTGTTTTTTCGCTGTAATCCCGGCGTTCATGAATTTCCTTGCCCAGGAAAATAAGCTCCTCCTTCTCGCCATAGGTACGCGGTCCCATCGCTTCACTCATGCCGAATTCCGTCACCAACCGTCTGGCCAGCTTGGTAGCTTGCTTCAGGTCGCTAGAAGCGCCCGTAGTGACATCCTTGAAAATTTCTTTTTCAGCAGCATGGCCAGCCAAAAGTACCGCCAGCTCATCCAGGAAATACGCTTTGCTGTGCATATGCTTGTCCTCGGTCGGCATTTTCAGTGTATACCCGCCGGCTTGGCCACGTGATATGATCGACACCTTCTGGACCGGATCCGAATGCGGCATTTCATGGGCAACCAAGGCATGTCCAGCCTCATGATAGGCGGTTATTTTCTTTTCCTGTTCAGACATGATCCGACTGCGACGTTCCGGCCCGAGGATAACTTTTTCAATGCTTTCCAAACACTCGGCACTGCCCACTTTTTTCTTGCTCCGGCGGGCAGAAAGTATAGCCGCTTCATTGAGTAAATTCGCCAAATCTGCGCCCGAAAAGCCAGGGGTCCGCTCGGCAATATGCCTGAGGTCAACGTCCGTATCTAGCGGTTTTTTGACGGCATGCACTTTTAGGATGGCTTCCCGATCGGCGATATCCGGCTCATCCAGGACTACCCGGCGGTCAAAGCGCCCGGGCCTGAGCAACGCGGGATCCAATACGTCCGGCCTGTTGGTGGCGGCCATGACGATGATATTCGTTTCATTTTCAAAACCGTCCATCTCGACCAGGATTTGGTTCAGCGTCTGTTCACGTTCATCATGCGATCCGCCGAGGCCAGCTCCACGCTGACGGCCGACCGCGTCAATTTCATCAATAAAGATGATGCATGGAGCGGCTTTCTTGGCGCGTTTGAACAGGTCTCTGACACGCGAAGCGCCGACACCGACGAACATCTCGACGAATTCAGAACCAGAAATGTGGAAAAACGGGACATTCGCCTCGCCCGCTACAGCGCGGGCAAGAAGCGTTTTCCCGGTACCTGGCGCGCCAATCAGCAAAACGCCTTTCGGAGTACGCGCACCAAGGGCTAAAAACTTACCTGGGCTCCTTAAAAATTCCACCACCTCTTTCAGTTCTTCTTTGGCTTCCTTGACGCCGGCCACATCTTTAAAGGTTGTTTTCGGCTTTTTGTCCTGTGCCCCTTGCTCGCGAACGTTGCTTTGGCCGAATGACATGGCTTTTGAATTCGCCCCCTGGACCTGCCGCATCATGAACCAGAAGAATGCCGCGATCAGGATAAATGGCAACAGGAAGGGCAGGATAGCGGATGCCCAATACCCGAATCCAGAATTCTGCTTGATCTGCACATCAATACTCTGCAGTTTGGCCGGATCAATCTTGTAGTCGCTCATCAGTGAACTGAGCGTATCGTTTGTCTCCTTATATGACGTCTGTGTCTGGTTGTCTTTTGTCGCGACCGTCAACTTGTCGCCCGCCACTTCGATTGATTTCACCTTATCCTGACTAATGTCTTCCATCACCTTGCTGATGCTGACCGCGGTTGGTTTGGTGAATGAATTGTTAAACAAGCTGAATATGCCCATGACAATGAGCAGCACGACTACTAACGTCAGACCATTCTTTAATAACTTATTACTCATGAATTAATAAAAAATTGTTAATTATTATGTCGGTTTCGAAAACCGTAAATCAAGTAATATTATACTGGAAAATGGCAGTTTTCGCAAATATACCATTTTGAAATCAAACGCGCCGCGGGCAGTAGCCTGGCGGCGCGCTAAAATTATAAAATAATTTGAGGTTACTCCTTGGCTTCCGGTTCTGCGGGAGATGGCACCGCCGGCTCTGCGGCTGGCTGTTCAGCGACAGCGACTTCTTCTTTCTTGGGGGCGGCTTTTTCAGTCAGCGCCTTGATAGATAAGCCTAAACGATGATGTCCCGGCTCAATGGAAAGGATCTTGAACTTATACCGTTCTCCCGGTTTCACAATCTTGCTCGGATCGGCGATCCGGTCTGACGAGAGTTCGGAAATATGGGCTAATCCGTGTATCTGCTCGTCCAGCTCTACAAACGCGCCGAATGGATTGATCTTCAGCACCTGACCCTCAACCACCTGGCCGACCTTGTACCGCTTGGTGGCTTCGTGCCACGGATCAGTCAGCATGGACTTCATGGACAATGAAATCCGCGAGCCTTCAATATTGATGATCTTCGCTTTGACTTTATCCCCGACTTTCACGAAATCAGACGGATTGTCAATTCGCTGCCAGGCCAGTTCGGAAATATGCACCAAGCCCTCCAGGTTGTCGCCGAACTCGATGAATGCCCCGAAGTCTACTACGCCGGTAACCGCCCCATCTATGACATCGCCAACTTTATATTTTGAGATGACATGTTGCTGCTGCTCTTCCCAGGCTGCTTTCTCGGAAACAATCAGTTTGCTGTCGATTTCCAGGACATCAATCACTTTGACTTTCAATTCCTGGCCGATGAACCGATTGAGGAGTTCCAGGATTCGGCTCTTATCACCGCCCTCGACACGCGGATAATGCTCGACGGTCAGTTGGGAGACCGGCAAGAAACCTTCAATCCGGCCGACCTTGACCATCAGACCACCTTTGTTCGCCTCTGTGACCGGTACGCTGATGACATCAGCGCGTTGCATCAGGTCAGTCAGGTCGTTCCAAGCTTTCTGGTGACCGGCCTGGCGGAAGGATAATTCCATTTGGCCATTTTCATTCTCCAAATCCAAGACTGTCGCCTGCACTTTATCGCCGACTTTTAAATTAGTATACAAGCCCGACTCGTCAATTAATTCACGCCCCCGGACAACGCCGGTGGTTAGGCCGTCAATATCGACATGCGCCTCGCTGCTGGACACCGTCAGGATGGTACCATCGACTACCTGGTCAACTTTCGGCAAAATTGGCTGGTCAGAACTTTCTAAAAGCTCAGCCATCTTTGATTTGGGCTGGATTGTTTGTTCTGTCATAAATAAAAAAATTGTCTTAACCCATGTAAGCTTTTTAGCCGCCACGAGCCCCGCGCCACCTGCCACATACGCTGGTCAGGCACGAGATTGATTAGTATTAAGTTATTAATGGTTAGCCGGCTAAGTGTAGCTTATGTGGCTTTTTTTTGCAAGTGGCAGCCCTATCACGACTGCCTACTATTGACAAAAGGATATAAAAAAAGTAATCTATCAAATTCACTTAGCTCTTTGTTAAATTGAAAGGAAGTTTATGCCGGATCTCAATTTTTCAAACAATACAGATGAAATTAATGGATCCGATGGATCCGAGCTCTTCGCGATACCCGCAATCATGCTTGTCGCCGCAATACCAGTTTTGCTCCCTGAGGCAAAATTAGCGCTTGACGACAATCATATCGAATGCGCAAAATTGCTTTTCAAAATTTCTGGCGCCCTCATCATCGGCGCCGTTGCGATCTTAATCTTTCTCTTGAAAGCATTCAAGAATTAGTTCTGACAATATGTTCGAGCGTACCTCCTTGAGGGACGCTTTTTTATTGAACTCAACCTTAAAAAACGGTATACTCAGCGTAGAAAACATATGGCTATCCCCCCGAAATACCTGCCAAAAATCAAAATGAGCACGGCCAAGGATATGGCCAAAGGCCTCATCGCCAACCGCGCCGGCCAAAAAATTAGCGACTCTAAATTCAAGCAGATCCTGAAAAAAGAGGACGGACTGAAGCCATACTATTACAAGACAAAGGATGCAAGCATTTCCAAGCTACAGGCGAAAAAATTCTTCAACCAGGTCGTCTCGACCGCCAAAAACACGCCCGGCCTGAAGATTAGCCGGTTGGCCCAGAAAATCGGCATCAAACCAACCGCCAGTACTGCGCCGTCAGGCATCGCACTGAATAAATTGTACCAGCAGGCGACTGATACCCAGATCAAATCCCAGGCTCCCACCGGCCCAACGCCAGAAGAAGTCCGCAAACAGCAGCGGCACGACGAGATGATGAAGACCCTGCATAAGCATGACCGGGCAAATGAGATGCAACAGGAAAATAAAGCCGCCTCCGCAGTCGCCCAAAAACCACAAAGTTCGCGTATCGCACCACCGCCCATGCAGGGGGGCATCAGCGGGGCGACCATCAAGCCAGCTAGTCAGCCAACCAGCACTCCATCTGACCAAGCCCAGCCATCCGTAAAAAAAACCAAGGAACCTGAACGGCTGACTCTGGCTGTCAT
>JBAYGJ010000008.1:0-31279 GCA_041666685.1 Patescibacteria group bacterium
AATTAAGGAGCTTTCCGTGGGTCGCTCCTTAATGAGGTATTTCGTTTCCGCAGCACTTTTGACCATACGGATGAAACTGTTTGTTATTTGAAATCAACCTCAAATCCTTTAAGGAGGATACGTGCGATGTTTACGAAACGCATGTTATTCAGAATTCTGCCGATCGCCCTAATCGCGCTGGTCGGCCTCGTCTGGTACGGCTGTACCAGGGATAACCCGGTCCAGTCTGTCCCGCCACAGAATGATCAGACAAACCTGATCCCCGACACCCTGCAGTCCGATGACGGACGGCCGGGAGTACAACCGATGGCGACGAGTGTAGGTGCACAATTGTATGTCAAATGGCCATTTGGTGTAAGTACCAATGGCTGGTCTGGAGTTGATGGTGATAGAACTAGTACGTCTCCATACCATGTTGGTGCTGAGTACTATGCTCGTGACCTGGTGCATCCGACTTATAAGTCTGTGGCAATTTATGCCGGGATCAGCGGCCAGGTTGTCCGTGTGTATAAGTCATGTGCGAACGTTGCTAGCTCCTGTAATGGTGGATATGGTAACGAGGTCGTGATTTACGACTGGAATCGTCATGTGGCTGTACGTTATGCCCATTTTTCGTTTGTTGCGCTGGACATCAATGTCGGAACGTGGGTGTCGGTAGGCAGGTACCTTGGCGCAATGGGAACGTCTGGTTATTCATCTACAGCCCATTTGCATATCGTGTCATTCGAGAATATCAACCATTTCGTTGGCGGGTGGCCAGTCATCCCGTTCCCGAGGGATGATATTTTCTATGGTTGTATTACAAGATTTTACTTCTAGTAAAGTCAGATGATGCAGTAGAGAGGAGCCCACGCCTCTCTACAAATTTAAAAAAAATTATCAATTATTTTAATAACCATGAGTAAGTATAAGTATCTGATTGGATTAGTTATTTTTATAGCAATAATATTCGGAGTATTGTTTTGGCAATTATACAATAGCCCTACAGAGATCCAGAATACTACTACGCAAGACCTGAACGCGCAAGATCAAAGCGTTCCCCTCTATATCAGTGAATATAACGTAATTATTGAAGTTGTCGATGTGTGGAGTAATGGCAGTAACGAGTTGCGAATTATTAATAGTAAAACTGGAGCAGTACGAAAAACTTTTTCTGCAATAAACCCCTCGGTTCTTCATAGTATCATTTGGGACCAAAAAAGCAGTCGGATATATTTCTCGTCAACTTCTATAAACGAAAATTTAACCACCTTTTTCTTTGTTGATTTAAATGATCCAGACCCAAACGCAATTTCAGAAATTGTATATAACTCATCGGGTTTTTTAACAGGTAAATTGGAAATTGTTGGAACGAGTACTAGCATAATATATTTCAACTATCAGGGGAAAATTTATTCTCTTGACATAGAAAAGGGGATTGATGCTACGCCTCAATTAATAAGATAGCTAGATATAATTTTATATGAGTTCAGAAACTCTAAAACCCAATCGCCTTCTCGCCGCTGGATTTTTATTAATCATTTTAATTATTGTTGGATATTCATTATTTACTTTTATCAGTACAGGGGAGTCTGCCAAATTAAAAAATGATCAGGAGATAAGCATAGGTAAAAAAATATCCGATGACACAAGTATTACTTGGAAAACTTTTCCATATTTTGGGAAAAATTTTGCTTTTTTAGTGTCATATCCTATTGATTGGGAAATCGGCACAATAATAGTCTCTCCAGATAATCCGTATGATGATCAGCCGGTAGTTTCCTTTAATGAAAATAGCATTTTACCAGGAAAAAATTCATTATCGATAAAATATTTTTTTGATACCGGAGAAGATTTGTCGACCTGGACAACAAAAAGGATCGATTTTCTGATTAAACAGAAGGAATACAGACCAATTCAAACAAATATAACGGCTAATGGAGTTGAATTTATACGGTTATGTTTCTTGGGTGATGCGAAGTATAGTCCCATGCCGGATTGTTTTGCTTATACGCGAGTTAAGCCATATATTCTTGAATTACGAACCGATAGCGCCAGCTCGTCGTTCCCTGCGCAGCAATATATTGATGGCTTTATTTCTAATTTTTCAATACTACAGCCGGGCGAAAACTGGAGTACTTTTATAAATAGTACTGCGGGCATTTCAATGAAATATCCACCAGAAAAGTATCCATTATTTTCTAATGACCCTAGCCAATATATAAATTTTACTAAAGAGTATATTGGCCAATTTATGAATGTGCAGATTGTTAAGGATTGGACTCATGGCCCAATTCAATATTGGTATAGTGAATTGTCCGAATCAGAGAATAAAAAACAAACACTTCCCCAAAAAATAATATTAGATAATCGTGAATGTTATTTTGCTGATTTTAGTCCATCATATTCATATGAGGGTATCATCGGTGCAAAGCAATTTTTTTGCCAATCGCAGGACCGATTGTATGTATTTACTATCAGTTCTAATGATCAGCCGGTTGATATCGATTTATATCGGATGATGAGTTCTGTAAATTTTTTAAGATAACAATGGAGAATAAATCAAACAATTCCTCCCGCCTTCTCGCCGCAGGGTTTTTGATTGTACTAGTGGCTGTACTCGTCGGTGGGGGCGTGGCGTTATACCGGAATGGCGCTTTTTCAGAAAATTCCACTGCAAACACCAATTCATCAAATAGCAATGTTAATCAGGTCATTAACTCCGGTACGAATAATATTAACGTGAATAATATTATAAATTCGACTATTGATAATTCAGTAAATGTAATAGATGGGTATATAGACCTGAAAAATAACTTCCTGATTAAGATAAATGACGGATGGAACACCGGAATTCCGTTAGTTGACGCTCTGAATATCGTACAGTACGGTTCGCCAGCGCAACTGACTAGCATTCAATTAGTTGACCAGGGAAATTCTGTCACACCCCCAGTACTTTCAATTTCTACATTTACAATAGATGAACGATTAAGCGCGCAAGAAGTTGCCAATCTAATTCAGGACAAAAAAATCGCCGATATTATTGAAGGAGAGAAAGGCGCATGCCAGCAAAAAACTACAGTAAGTATCGTAGGGCTCAGTACTTACTCTTACATTTCAGATACGACTGACTTTCGAAAATGCGCCGAGACAGTCACTGAGCCTAGTAAAATGATGACCGTAGTCGTGAAAAATACAGGGAATCCGCACACACTCATAGCATCCTTTGTTGCCAGCACAAAGGATGAATATGAGAAATATATTGGAGACGCTACCCAGATGATCAAGTCCATTAAATATTCCTCGTAATAACCAAAAAGACGACCTTAGTTTAGATGGGTCGGTCGTCTAGCTGGAGCTTACATTTTTGATAGAAAGAGTACATTGCTACTGTTTTTACACCCATGACAGCCTAAACGTGTTAGAGAAGTTAGGGTGAAAACTTTTGGCAGTAATGCACAAAATCTTTAAAAGCTACTTTTAATTTTAATAAATCTTCCCAGCCTGTCAAGGGTGGTTTGTTTGTTGCTATCTATGTATCCACGTTCAGTCATACATAATCAATAAAAGGTCGAAATAATTAACCATTAATTAGGAAAAAACTATGAACTTAAACAAAGCAGAGCTGATCGGAAACTTGACGGCCAATCCGGAACTCCGGACCATGCCGACTGGACAGTCGATCGCATCATTCAGCCTGGCGACGAACTACGCCTGGCGGGATTATAAGAGTAAGGAGATGAAAAAAAGCACAGAATTCCATCCGATTATTGCCTGGGGCCGGCTCGGGGACGTCGTGGGTAAGTACCTCAAGAAAGGCGATAAGGTGTATATCGACGGCCGGATGCATACGCGCACCTGGCAGAGCAAAGACGGTATTAAGCGCAACCGGACCGAAGTGATCGCGCAGAACCTGATCATGCTCGGCGGAGCCAAAGCCAAGGCCGAACCGCAGACGGACAAGGTCAATGACGAAGTTGTTGTGGAAGAGATAGACGTCACTAATGCTTCAGTAAGCGAATAAGGAGGTGGCAAGGAGTTGCGCTCCTTGTCTTCCCGGTCCCTCCGTTTTCTGGGAAGGTTTCGGCGGGGCCTGGGAGAGAGGGAGTGTACATAGAAAATGACACTCAGTAATAATCCTAATGTTCAAACAATGAATTAATTATGTAAGAGTATGAAAAAAATATTATTGTTGGTTATATTATTTTGGTATTGTGTCGGCGGACATTCAATGGCGTTTGCAGAAATTTCAGGCCACGTGGTGATAAGTGAAATAAAAACATCCGGCGGCACCGGAAAAACAACCGACGAATTCATCGAGCTGTATAACCCTACGGGCGCGCCAGTTAATCTGCATGGCTGGGTAATGGTGAAAAAGACTGCTTCTGGAAGCGACTATGTGCTCGTAGATACCTTTGGCGATAAAACAATCCCAGCTAATGGATATTTTCTTATAGCCCATCCTACCGGTTATGGCGGAAGTGTTACGCCGGACGTGGTGTATTCAACGGCCAATTCAATTTCAGACAACAATACTCTTGTCTTGAAAAATCAAATGCAGGAAACTGTTGATCAAATCGGGTACGGCACAGCGACGGTAGTTGAAGGTAAAGCAGCTTCTAACCCCGCGTCGTCTAAAAGCTTGGAGCGGAAGGCGAAGCCCGATTCAACGACAGAATATATGATTGACGGCGGCCGTGACTATTTTGCCGGTAATGGAGAAGACAACAACAATAATAAGAATGACTTTATTATTCGAGAAACTCCAGAACCGCAAAACTCCCTAAATGAACCGGAGTTGGTGACCGCCGCTGCACCGACTGTGCCGATTACAAATGGCAATACTGCACCAACAAATTCCGTGCCAGCCAATGTGAATGTAAATAAATATACTAGCATAAACACAAACACCGTATCAGCGCCGGCTATTACTGCGCCAAGCCAGGTAGTGGTTATTGCCCCTGAAGCATTCGATTATTCCAAAAAAATCGTATTGAATGAATTATTCCCGGCCTGTGCCGGCGCTGACGAGGACTGCGAATTCATTGAAATTTATAATGACGAAAACCGTCAGGTGAAGCTAGCCGGCTGGGCACTGACTGATAAGAAGGTAAGGTACCGTTTTACCGACTCAGCGGTAATCCCAGCGCATGGGTACGTAGCTATCAAAAGATCAGATACAAAAATTGCCCTAAATAATACCGGCAAGGACATTTTTTTACAGGACCCGGCTGGGAAAATAATTAGCGGGGTCGAATACGGCAGTGCCAAAGAGGACCAGGCATTTGCGCGGACACTGGATGGCAAGGGATGGCGATGGACAGAGAAATCGACGCCGGGAGCTCGTAATGAGTTCACGGAAGATGGTGATGAGTTGATAGCCCCATCTTCAGTACAGGATACTGCTAGTGTTAAAAGTATTAATACTGCCGCCACAAACCAGGATCTCCAGCCGGTCGAAATAGCCAGTATCGATGAGGGTCAAATTGGAAAAATTGTAGTGGCGTCTGGAATGGTTGATAGCGTATCGGGCCGTAGTTTTTATCTGGTAGATGACGAGGGGAATAGCATCCGTGTATATGTGCCGAAAAAACCCGGACTGGAAACCCTTACCGTAAAAGCAGGAGACACTATCTCTGTAACAGGAGAGGTGAGCAAGACTGATGCTGGGTTGCGGATCGTGCCACGTACGAAAAGTGATATTATCGTGTCGAGTAATGAGACGGTTCAGGAAACCGGTGAAGTATTAGGTGAATCAATAGAGCAGAACAAAGCCATTCCCATCCCGGCAGAGAAATCGAATTCGCAGGTAGTGACATATATTATTGTGACCTTCGCGGTGGCAATAGCGGGAGTGGCAATATATATATGGAAAACTAAACATACAATGAGCGCACAGCCAAATAAATAAACACCGGAACACGGTGATTAGCATCGAATCGATTCATTGTCCGCCGTATAGGTCCGGAGCCTTGCTTTGGCACTTAGAAAATTGTATACTACATGCCACAAACATATGAAGTGGTATTTTATGATAGGTTTTTTGCTCGTAGCAACAATCATGATCGTCGCCGGACATATCGCCCTGTACGCCTCGTGGCTGACTTTTTTTGGTATCCACAGCCTGAAAATTAAATGGGCCCTACGCATTATCCTGGCCATACTGTCCATGAGTTTTATCATTACTTCGCTACTGACGTATTGGAGGGAAAATACGTTTGTGAATGCGCTGTACGGCGGCTCCGGCGGCTGGTTGGGCATGGCCTGGTATCTGAGTCTGGCCGTGGCCCTGACATGGATTATTTATTTCATTGGGCGTTGGTTCGGAGTAAAAATTCCGCTGGCCATCATCGCCAGTGCCTGTATGGCGATGGGGCTGGCCTATTCCGTTTATGGCATAAGGAATGCCCAGCATCCGGTTATCAAGAGAGTGACGCTAACTATCCCAAATTTGCCGCAGGCCTGGAAAGGCCGGACAGCAGTCCAATTGTCCGATGTGCATCTCGGGCCGGTCCACCGTGAAAAATTTTTACAACGGGTTGTTGACCAGGTAAAGTCGCTCAATCCGGATGCGGTGTTCGTCACTGGCGACCTGTTTGACGGCGGCGGACGCGATCTGGACAAATTAGCCGAGCCTTTAAATCAGCTGAACCCGCCTTTAGGGATGTATTATATTACTGGTAACCATGAGACGTATATAGGACTGGACCAGGCTCTGGCTGCGCTGGAAAATATTCATATGAAAAAATTGCACGACCAGATGGTTATCGCGGCTGGTATGCAAATCGTCGGCATTGATTACCCGAAAATGGGGGAGAAGAAGGACTTGGCTGCCATCATGAGCCACACTGATCCATTACAACCTTCTATTGTGTTGTGGCACGAGCCGAACCATCTGGATGAATTGAAACGATTGGGCGCCAATGTAGTCCTGTCCGGTCATACGCATGTCGGGCAGATTTGGCCGTTCAATTATATTACTCAGGCGGTATACGGTGCGAATGATTACGGTCTACAGACTGATGGGGATTTTTCCCAATATACCTCCAGCGGAGTCGGTACCTGGGGTCCGCCTATGCGTACAGGCAACCGGCCGGAGATCGTGGTAATAAAATTTGAATAAACAAAATAGGGCCACAGCCCTTTATTTTCGCTGTAGCCCCAATGTAAGGTGCTACGTTTTTCCTTTTTATTTTTATTTTCTAGTGTAAGTATAGCGCAAAAAAGGGCTTCTGTCAAGCTAAATGGTTTTTTTATGGGTCCCATGCCTATTTGAATTAATCAAAGGCACCGACCGCTACATCTACGCCATTGCGGAGTTTTGAGTCATAAGCGAAAAAAGTACCAAGTACCTGGCCACTGAAACGGAAGCCACGTATCTGGGGAGCGCCGCCTTTTTCCGTGGCAGTGACAATTTCACTGGTCCCATCTGCATCCAGGTCTCCGGCAGCTACTTTAACTCCAAGCTTGTATGAGGTGCCATATGGCGAGATGGTTTTCAGCAACACGCCGGCTCTAGAATATATTTTTATTTCTCCCGATCGGCCGACTCCGGAACCGGTAATTATTTCGTCCAGGCCGTCTGCATTGACGTCGCCGGCGGCAACATTGACGCCCGACCGGTCAGTTTTTTCGTAGACGAAAAATCCGGGTGTGAATTTTAATGCGCCCGTGCCGGAAAAAGTCCTGACATGAGCTCCGGCGCCGCGGCCGGTCCCCACAATGATCTCATCGCTACCGTCCCCATCGAGGTCTCCGGTAGCGACGCGGATACCGGTACGCACCTGCTTTTCATAAGCGAAAAAGCCATTGGTCAGCTTTGCCTGGCCGGTCTGTCCGTTGAAGACTCGTACATGCGGCCCGAATCCTTCGGGCACGCCAGTGACGATTTCCGCCAGATGGTCTCCGTTGAGGTCGCCGCATGCGACATACACGCCTCCCTTGGTGGTCTTGGCATAGGCTAAAAATTGTTTTATGAGGGTGCCGTTTTGCCGGTAGACTTTCACCCACGGTTCCTCGCCACTGCCGACGCCGACGACAATTTCATCTATATTATCATTATCCACGTCACAGGCGGCTATGTGCACGCCCCCGAGGTATGACTGACTGAAGGGGTATAAGTTGCGGGGTGTACTGCGAACTGTGCCGGAATACGAGAATGCTTTGACGAGCGGGTTGCTCCCAGGACCAGCTGTTGCCAGGATATATGAAGAATGAATGATTATGTATTCCGTTGTTTTGTAGACTTCCGCATTTCCGGCTGAATCGACTGAAAAATATTTTATTGTAGTATCGGCATTGATGGTGATGGGTCCGGTATAGACCGTAGAGCCTGTCGTAGGAGCTGAACCGTCGGTCGTATAATAAATGATTGAAGACTCATTCGCGGTCAAGGTCACTGAGCGCCCTTTGACGATCCGGCCGCCAGATGGCGAGGCCGCGGTTTGTGCCGCGACGGAATCGTATATGATGTCATCTGACGCAGTGGCGGCCAGGATATTCCCGGCTGTGTCGGAGTATTGGACGTAAACACGTTTGGTGCCATTGCTGGAAGTATCAATCGTCCAGTTCAGTGTAGGTGTATAAGTCGTCCAGCCTGTCCAGGCCCCGGCCTCATTCATAATGTTCATGAATGAAATCCCATTGTCATCCGAGGCGATCAGGGTCAGGACGACCGTGCCCGATGTCGTATAACTGTTATCATGATTGATTGAGACCGAGCCGCTCGGCAGTGTAGTGTCGACTGTGATATTTTTATATTGTCCCAGGTCATAGGTCGGCGTATAGTTCACGAGTGCGTTGCCGTACTGGTTGGCGAGTGTGCCGGTGATTGTAGAAGTGGTTAGGTCCCCCGCGCTTTCTCCGGCGGCGACCGTGTAATTACAGGTGCCGGTGCGTGAGTTGGTCACTGTGAAAGAACAGCTGCCACCAGAATTCAGGCTGACTGTCACAGAGCCCGTAGAGGTCACGGGCGCGGAAAAAGTAATCACAATATCAATAACACTTCCGGCCCTATAATAGCCATCCGCCTTGTTAGAATATGTGGAAAAGATTACAGGAACCGTGCAGGCCGGTTCCACCCGAGCTGTAGCGCTGCATAGGCCGGGCTGATCCATTTCTACGGACTGGAGAGCTTTGGTGACTTGTGTGCAGTCACTACTGCCGCTGCCATACAGGTCATTACAAGCATTGATGATGGCGGTATAGGCGTCATTGAAATTTGAACTGGCGGTTGTATATGTTGTCAGGGCACGGTAGAGAATAGCCTCTTCTTTTGTCCTGCCAATACCAGAGATGGTGCAGCCGTTAAAAGTCCCTCCCACAGCGATCAAATAAGCGGCGTGACCAAGGATGGTGTTATTGGTATGGACGCCGCCATTATCAGAAGAACCGCAATAGGTATATGGACTGTAAAACCGGTCGGGGTAGCCGCCACCGGCCGGGTCGCTCAGACTGCGCAGGGCGCCGCCCGGCAGGTCCTCGCCCATCTGCCAGTCGCTGGATCCCTCTACGTAATTTTGTACTGCTTCACCGAAAATGTCCGCATATGCCTCATTGAGCGCCCCTGATTCGTATGCGTAGGTGAGGCCTTCTGGCGGGATGGCAAAAGTATCCACAGCGTGGTTGTATTCATGGCCGACAACATCAAGTACCTCATAGTCCTGGCAGAAGTTAACAGAGAATCCATCCCAATACGCGTTTGGACAGGCGCCACCGGCATAGTCAATATAGGTGTATCCGTCTGTCCTCGTTACGGCGTTATGCGCGCCATCGCCGATACCGCCCTGATTGTTTGCTCCGTTTATGCCGAACGTCGTCGAATAATATGTATGTATATTTCCGGCATATGTATAAAGGTCATCCACATCTGTACCACCCACAAGTGGATTAGCTCCACGTACTGCCTGGCCTTCGGAACGGCCATACACGTGCCCGCCGAATGATAAATCCAGATAACAATCAAAACCATCAAAACCGCAATCATAAATACGCCGGCTGATCACGGATTGGATGCCGGTGATCTGGTACAGCCAGCCGCCGTCATAAGCGTCTATAAAGAATGATTCCTTGGTTTGCGGCCGCTGCTTGTATAGTGTTACTTTCCACGCCAGGCGATTAGCTTGGCTGGTTTTATTTTCAATCAGTCCTTTATTAAAAATAACTAAACTGGCATCAACCACCGTCGGGGCCATCGGCAGGCCCTGCTGGTTCCATCGGTTTTTTGACAGGGTGGTGGCCATCTCTCGGGAAATGAGTGGGGTAGTCAATACTGAAACGCTGGGGACAGTATGCCCGTTGATAGAGGCTACATTTGAATCTTTGGTCAGATGCACGATGGTCTGTCCGCCGAAAACCGGGATACTATTCAAAGACTGGTTGTACCTCACGTGTTTCATGTTTAGGCTGTCCGAATTGATAGTCAGTAGTTGTAGTTCCTGGGTCGGATTTTGGAGACCGAAAAAACTGCCATATTCTTTCATGGCTTGGCTGGCGACCTCGGCCGGGTCTGTGGATGATGGCTTGTTCTGGAGAGTCAGATTTTTCCCGGACAAACCATTAATGGAGGTGACGGCGTTTGTTTTTGAATCCTTAATGAGACGTACACTTTCAGCCGGTCTGGCAGCTACTGATCGGCTAGGCAGGAACAGTATTGATACGACAAAAACCCCGCATAACGCGAGAGTCAGTCTGTAATAATTTTTTTTACCATGCCCCATTTGTCATGGCGATATTTATTATTCTCTAGTCTAATCATAGCGCAAATGACGATTATTGTACAAAACGGCATGTTCATGTTGTTTGGTATGGTGCAATTAAAAAAAGAGACCAGCCTGTGGCGGTCGTGCAATTTTGCGGGCGACCAGGCTGGTCAGAAAATGAGGAAAGAGGTTCCTCGATATTCCCGTAGGGCACCCCTCGAGCCGGGGAATACCACCAAGAGAAAAATAGGCGGGACAGGATAATTTTATCCTGTTGTGTTATTGAACGTCAAATGATGCGTGCGGATCGCGTTCAAAACTGGTACAATGACAATACCCTATGCCGAATAAGCACAAAAAATTCATCATTATTGATGCGAATGCTCTGCTGCACCGCAGTTTTCATGCTCTACCACCCCTGACCACCAAGGATGGCCGGCTGATCAATGCCGTCTACGGGTTTACGTCCGTTCTGCTGAAGGTGTTTAAGGAGTTCAAGCCGACGTACGTAGCCGTGGCATATGACATGCGCGGCAAGACTTTCCGGCATGAAGGTTTTGCTGAGTACAAAGCCGGCCGGGTGAAGGCGCCGCAGGAATTTTATGACCAGATACCGCTTTCCAAGCAGGTACTGGACGTGCTGGGCATCCCGGTGTTTGAGAAGCAGGGGTTTGAGGCGGACGACGTCATCGGGACGGTCGCCCAATTGAACAAGAAAAAGGATATCGAAACGATCATCGTGACCGGGGACAAAGACGCCTTCCAGCTGATTGACGACCATACCGTCGTCTTCACCATGCGCAAGGGCATGTCGGACACGGTTATCTACGACGAGAAGAAGTTGTTTGAACGGTACGGCCTCGCCCCTGAGCAGATGATCGAATACAAAGCGCTGGCCGGCGACCCGTCCGATAACATTCCGGGCGTGAGGGGGATCGGGGATAAAAGCGCACTGGAGCTGCTGAAAAAGTTCAAAAATTTGGAGAACATATATAAGGAAATTGATGAAAAGGGCGCTGCTGCGGACATCAAGCCGCGGTACTTGAAGTTATTGCGTGAATACAAAAAAGAAGCTTTCATGAGCCATGGGCTAGCCACGATCGTCCGGGACGTGCCACTGGAATATTCAAATGACAAATGCCTGATCAGGCCTTTTGACAAGGAGAAAATCTTTTCTGTCTTTCAGGAACTGGGTTTCAACAGCCTGCTTGGGCGGCTGCCGGATATCCCCCCGGTCGGTTCTGTAGAGGAGTCTGTTGCAAAAGATGTGCCTGAGGTAAAACCGGTTGTGGAAAAACCCAGAGTTATCAAGAACGTCAATTATACGCTGGTGGCCACTGACAGCGCCTTTGCGGAATTTTTAACTGAAGCACGGGAGCAGACTGCCATGGCAGTGGATACGGAATCGACCAGTCTCGATCCATTCCGGGCCAAGTTGCTTGGGATTAGTTTCTGTTGGAAAGAAGGGCATGCTTTTTATCTGGATATCAAGAATAACCAGATCTGGCTGGAAAAACTGAAGCCGCTTCTTGAAGATCAGAAGATCAAGAAATTTGGCCATAATATTAAATATGATTTAGCCATCCTGCAGCAGGCCGGCATTGAATTGGCGCCAGTTAGTTTTGACAGCATGATCGGCTCCTATCTGCTCAATCCTGGGTCGCGTGGGCATGGTCTGGACGCGCTGGCATTTTCGGTGTTTGGCTACCAGATGCAGCCCATCATCGATCTAATTGGCAAGGGCAAGGACCAGATTTCCATGGAATTGGTGCCGGCGGACAAAGTGTCCTGGTATTCATGTGAGGATGCCGATTATACGCTGCGTTTGTGCCGATACCTGGCGGAAGAGCTTGAGGAGAAAAAATTACGGAAACTTTTTGATGACATTGAGATGCCGCTTGTGCCCGTACTGGCCATGTTGGAAAAAAACGGCGTAAAGATCGATTCCGAATTTTTAGATGTGCTATCGAAAGAATTGGCTAAAAAAATCAGTTCACTGGAAAAAAAGATTTATGACTTGGCTGGCACCACGTTCAACATTAATTCGCCTTTGCAGTTGAAGGAAGTTTTATTCGGAAGGTTGAAAATCAGTACTGAGGGGATCAGTAAGACCAAAACCGGATTGTCGACTGCAGCGGCGCAATTGGACAAGATGCGCGACAAGCACCCGATTATCAACCTACTGACCGATTACCGCGAACTGTCGAAATTACAGTCAACCTATGTCGAGGCGCTGCCCAAGCTGGTCAATCCGAAAACCGGTCGCGTACACACCAGCTTCAATCAGACCATTACCGCCACCGGCCGCCTCTCTTCTTCTGACCCGAATTTCCAGAATATTCCGATCCGGACTGAAGAGGGCAAGAAAATCCGACAGGCGATCATCGCGGAAAAAGGCTTCCAGATCGTATCGGCAGACTATTCGCAGATAGAATTGCGTGTGGTCGCGTCATTGGCGCATGACGAGAAGATGATCGAGTCATTCAGAAAAGGCGAGGACATCCACCGCCGGACAGCGGCAGATATCTACAATATCCCGTTGGAAGATGTGACAGATGAGCAGCGCTATGAGGCAAAAGAGGTGAATTTCGGCGTGTTGTACGGGATGGGCGCCTGGGGCCTGGCTTCGCGGAAGAACATGTCACGGGAGCGGGCGCGGGCTTTTATTGAAAAATATTTTTACGTACATAGCCAGATACAGGCGTATTTGGCTGAAACCATCCAGTCGGCTCATGAGATGGAATATGTGGAAACGCTGTTCGGGCGGCGCCGGTATTTGCCGGAGATCAATTCCGAGATGAAACAGGTACGCGCGCAGGCGGAGCGCATGGCAGTGAACATGCCGGTCCAGGGTACGGCCGCTGACCTGATGAAAATGGCCATGATCAATATTGCAAAAAAATTGCCAGCAGTCAGTCCGCGCACTCGCATGATCCTCCAGGTGCATGATGAGTTGGTTTTTGAAGTCCCGTCTGATGAGGTGGACAAAGCCAGTGCTTTCATCCGGCAGGAGATGAACTCAGTTTACACTATGGACGTGCCGCTCAAGACGGACGTATCCGTCGGGCCGAATTGGGATGAGCAAACGAAAATATAAAAAAGCCGGGCGTTTCCGCTCGGCTGGTTTTTCACTGTTTCTGTTTGTTACGTTTGGTTGAGGAGGAAATAATCTCCCCGTTTTTTGATGATCCGTGCGTCCGTCAGTCGCCTCAGGCAATACGTCACGTCCTGTTTCGTTACCTGATCCTCATAGGTCAGGATCTGGTTCAGCTGTTCCTGGGTCACGCCTGATTCCTGGGACTGGAGAAAGTAGCAGATGGCGGCGTAGGTGCGCAGGACATTCGTGGTGATGACCTGACGGTCGATTTTCTCGCGGATCATTTCGATCAAACGAGCGACTGATGAGTCTGTTGGCATGTCTATCTTGTCACCCTGGGTGAGATCGAATACTTTCTGGCAGTGTTCAACTAGCCTCATGTGGCATTTGCCTCCTGTTCAATTTGCGATTTTGTTGTACAATTGTATTACTATAGGTTTATACGCAATAATTGTCAATCGTGATGATCATCTTCCTCTACGGCGCGGATTCATACCGGGCCAGACAACGTCTGCGGTTCTACCGGGACGGGTTCAAGAAAAAATATGATCCCTCCGGCCTCAATGTGGTCAGATTGGATGGCGAAAAGCTGGCCATGGAGAATTTCCGCAAAGCCGTAGGGTCCGCTGGATTTTTGGCCAAGAAACGCTTTATCACCATTGAGAACCTGATCAGCCGCAACAAGAACAAGAAAATCCAGAGTGATATTGTGGAGTATCTGGATTCTGAGTGGTCGGATGACAATGTGGTGGTGTTTATCGAGGAGGCTGCGCCGGTTCGCCGGGGCAAACGTCCCGGATCGTCGGCTCATCCGCTGGCCGACCGCCTGGCCAAGGAACACGCCGAGGAATTTCCAGTATTGTCCGGTGAACAATTACATGCCTGGATCCGCACGGAAACAAAGGGCCGCAAGGGGTTCATCGAAACGCCGGCTGTTTTGGCATTGGCTAGCCTGGTCGGCTCAGACCTGTGGACCATGTCCTCAGAGATCGACAAGCTCATCAGTCTGAAGTCCGGCGAGCCGATCACGGCTGATGACGTGCGGACGACGGTCCGGGCAAGTTTTGACGAGAATATTTTCCACCTGACCGACGCCCTGGCAGAACGTGACGCCAAACGGTCGTATGCGTTGCTCCATGATCAGCTGCAGTCCGGCAATCATCCTCTATATATATTGACCATGCTGGTCCGCCAATTCCGGATCCTGCTGCAAGTGCGCGAAATAATTGACCAGGAGTCGAATTATTACACCGTAGCCAGCCGGCTAAAACTCCATCCGTTTGTCGCCCAGAAAGCCATCCGCGATGCCAGGAAGTTCACTTTGGCTGACCTGAAAAACAGTTACCAGCGTTTGCTGGAACTGGATATCGCGCTAAAATCGTCTCCGCATGACCCGCGGGTGATGTTTGACCTCCTGATCACCCAGGTGTGCCGCGCTGCGTGACTGAGTTATTTGCCCAGCGCGTGCAGCTGCTTCATGAGCCGTGATTTCAAACGGGCGGCAGTATTTTTCCTGATGACGCCATTTGATGCGGCCTTATCCAACGCTTTCCCCGCGGCCCGGACTGAAGTCGTGGCCTTGTCTTTTTCTTTGGCGAGAAGATGCTTGCGCGAAGTTTTGACGAGTTTTTTTACCTGGTTTTTTACGGCCAGATTCTTTGCGGCCCGGACTTTGGTCTGCCGGAGATGCTTGATAGACGCGTGCTTGTTTGGCATGGAATTTTCGTATGAATTTTAAGTATGGTTAGTGTAGCAGAACCTTTTGGGATAAGCAAGATTAGCGTACATTTGACTCTCCGTCATGGTGGGTGTACAGTATCGGGAAGAAAAAGTGTTTTTTTAGAAAAGGAGGTGTGACGTGCTCCAAACTACGCAGACAGTCTATATCATCTGCCTGTATGGACTGTTTGATCCGCATCGCAGGACTGCTGTGGAAATGCAAGGATATCGGGAATATCTTGTCGCCTGTGCCCGTGAAGTGGCCCTGTGCCCGTGCGACGTGACGGTCATCTTGGCTGGCGGGAAGACATCCTCATTACCCATATCTGAGGCAGAGTCCGTTCTGGATTTTTTCAACGATGTTCTGAATACGCTTAGCAATCGCGTCTGTCCCGTGTGCAATATTTTATTGGAAGACGGGAGCGTGAATGCACCGCAGAACATTTTATTTTCGCTCCAGCGTATCAAGGCCGTTGGGCTCATGCCGAAACAGGTCGTCATCTGCAGTGATGCAGTCCGCAGGTTTTCCATCCGTGTCGTGGCCTGGCGGCTGCTGCGCGGGGAACATGCGTATCTATGGAAAGTCTGCGGTTTCAAACGCGCCGACATCCATCCGAACAGTACCTGGAGGAGGCAGTTGTTCTTTGCCCTCGGATATCTCCTGTATCCGAAAAAGCTGCGCGAGCGATTGCGCATTGCTGGCCGATGAGATGTGTCGGTAAAGTATTGGAAAGTCGTCCCTATCGGGCGGCTTTTTTTAATATTGATGATTTGTACTGTCGCGGCTTGAAAGCCCTGAGTCGCATAATGCGCGGAGTGAGTCCGCGTTTTTTCAGTTCAGTCCGGAGATTTTTTGTGAATATGTGCTGGTCATACCCCAGTCCAATTATGTCTGGTTTCTGTTGTTCAATCACTTTAAGCTTGTCGCCTGGGTTCCCAAGAACAACTCGGTTTATTAGTTTTATCTTTTTCAGGTGGCGCACTCTTTGATTTTGGTTGTGATGCGGTTGTTTGCCTTTTACTTTAGCCACCGTCGAGTCTCTGGCCACTACGGCTATCAGAAAATCGCCCAGTTTTTTCGCCTGATTAAAAAGCGAGATGTGGCCGGGGTGCAGGATATCGAATGTGCCGGTAATGAGGATTTTTTTCATAGTACTCTAAGTATAGCAGATTTGTTGGGGGTATTTTGACAATTTATTGGCAGCATAGTAAGATACACCCTTCTCAACAAAACAGAAAAAAGTAAATTGACAACATACATGGAGGTGTCTAATGTGTGGATTTTTAGGACTAGCAGGTGGTAAATCGCCACAGGACTTATTGACATGTTATTATAACGGCTTGCTTCGGCTGCAGACGCGAGGTGAGGAGAGCGCTGGCGGATCCTGGAGCGATGGTCACCGGGTTGATGGCACGAAAGGCATGGGTCTGGTTCCGGTTGTATTTGATAGAGAGAAGATCGGCGAAATGCTCGCTGACAACCCGACTATGTTAATCGGTCACACCCGTTATTCAACGGCTGGGGGCAGTACCGTCAAGAATGCCCAGCCCCATTGGCTACATGACCGGAAGGGCCGATTCGCCATCGCCTTAAACGGTGATGTGCCTGATTTGGCTGCACTGCGTCTCGAGGCAATGAAGAATGGGAATGTCTATGCGTCAGATAATGATGCAGAGTATATTCTCAAACAGATCGATTGGTTTATTGACCATGAGAAACCGGATTGGCGGGAGGATTTCGTCCACGGCATCCGCCGGATGATGGAAACTACGCGCGCCACGTATTCGGGCGGTCTCATTACCGGGTCGAGACTGTATATTTTCCGTGATCCATGGGAAAACCGTCCGTTGTTTATTGGGCGTCGGGGCAGTCTGTTTGTCGCCGCTTCGGAAACAACGGCCTTCAGCATCATGCATGCAGAGGTCGAACGGCAGGTGCGTGGCGGGGAGATACTCATCGTGCAACCGAACGGCGAATATCGTTCGATCGAAGGCGTACCTTTGAAGAAACGCCAGTGGTGCGTTTTTGAGTGGATCTATTTCTCTCGGCCGGACAGCCTCTTGCCAACCGGAGAAACCTGCGCTGATTTTCGTCGGCGTCAAGGGTACAAGTTGGCTGCCTGTGAGCGGTCGTCAGGCTCGCCCTGTTGTGCAGACTGTGTAATGAGCGTGCCTGATTCGGGAAATTTTTTCACGGATGGGTACTCCCATGGCATGGGTCTGGAACGCTTTACTGGCATGGTTCGGGACAATTATGTCGGACGGACGTTTATCGATCCTGACATGGACACTCGTCGGGAAAAGTCAGAACGCAAGTATACGGTCTTACCTGCCGTCAAGACTTTAAACGGCGGAAAGAGAATGACGAATGCCGTCTGGTGTGATGACAGTATCGTCCGCCTGACGACAATGGAGGTGCTGGTCGGCAAGATCCGCAAAGCGGGGTATGAGCATATCCATCTGAGAATCAGTGCGCCGCCGATCGTGGCGCCGTGCAATTTTGGTATTGACATGAAGACTACGGATCAGCTGATTGCGGCGAATTTATCCGTCGAACAGATCAGGGAACGGTTGGGTGTCGATTCACTCAGGTATCTCTCGCTCGAAAAGCTGGATGAAGTCATCCGCGAGGGTGGGATTGATCCGGAAGATTGCTGCCGGAAATGTTTCGGCGCTCCGTGTGCCATTTAATCGCTCGTTCTATTTTAACGAATTATGCCGCCTATTGATGAGAATAGGCGGTTTTTTTATTAGATTAATGAAAGAACCCTATTTGATTCAGCGTACAGTATTTAGTCGTATTTTCGCACAGTGCTATTCATTTATCAATTTACATTCGTATATATGTAAATCGGTCTTATAGTCGTCGCTATCGTTCTGGTTGTCGTCGCGGCCATATTCTTTATCGTCAAACCGGGCAGTAATACCAATAACATGACCAATACCAGCGTCGCAGCAAATATGCAGGCATCCGGAAACACTAATACCGCAAGTACAAATTCAGTCAGTGTCACGAACAACGGATTTAGTCCGAGCACAAAAAAAATATCACTCGGCCAGCCAGTGAGCTGGATCAATAATAGTTTATCGACTGTGTATGTCACTCCGGACAACCATCCGACACATACAAAGTATACCGGCATCTGGGATGATACAGGAGCGGGCTAAATCAGTACAGGTCAGACATACACATTTATATTCCCACGGGCAGGGACGTATACGTACCACAACCACCTGAATCCTCCCCAAACAGGCACGATCATAGTCCAATAACTATATACATAACCCGTCGCCTTGATGATTATTGGGCGGGTTTATTTTTTATGAAATAAAAAAATCACCCTGGGAACGTATTCCCAGGGAGGTGCGGTACTTTCGCCGGATCAGGCAAATTTCCGTTTCGGTTCAGTGGGCTTTTTGTCCGGCACGAAGAGCATCTTGAGGACCAGTACGATAGCTACGATGAAGCCGAGCGTCATGGCTAGCTTCTCAAGCGGTGAGGCCTTGTCGTTGGACACTAGTTCCTCCATCCATGGTTTAGCGTTTTAGGTGCGCCATCAATATGTATTATCTTAGGGAAGTGCGGTCCGGAAGTCAATATATGTATTAAAAAAGCGCCGGGGGTCTGCGGTTTTGTCTGTCTCTTGTCCCCAGTATCTACTAATTAATATTTATACTTTTTAGACTATTGAGATTGAAAGTACTGTCAAGAAAACCGTTTGACACCTGGACAACCACTCTGTTAAGATGCTCTAATATCAACAAAAAAATACACATAGAAAATTGAAAAACTCTATATAAATCAGTAGTTTGATTTTCACATTCTTACAGGCCTAGGAGGTAAAACATGTCTGTGCAGAAGAGAAGCGATGAGAGCGGCAGCCCGTTTAATGTGCTGGTCCCGATCGCCTACATGAATGTCCCCGCGTTCGACTATTTGGCATTTGTCGGGGAGAACGAATGGCTTCTCGACCTGGTGGCCGCGGCTGGTAAGGCCGGCGGATTCACAGAGGAAGTCGTCAGGGCCAACACACCCGATGATTTCCAAAAAGGAGCCACAAAGGTTGATGTCGTCAACCTGATCGAATTCATGAATATGTACTCGGAGAAACAGGGCTGGCCGTCGTTGGTGGATCTCGGGACTGTCCCTGAGCCGTCGGAGAACGAGAAACCGAAGCGGAAGTACCGCCCCCGGAAGAAGAAAACGGCCAAACGCACCTATACCAAGAGGCGTAGGAATTTTGACCGGCGCACATCGACGAAGCCGCCTACCGAAAAGGTCGGCATGCTGCCTACGTCAAAGACTGAACTGATCGAAAAGTTCGGAAGCGCGCAGAAGGCGTTGGACGGGATTCAGGCAGAAGTCGACAAGGCTGGCAGCGTGTACAGGCTCTCGAAGCGCCTGAAGGTAAAGGCATTTGTCCTGTACAATGTCATGTCGGCATTGCGCAAGGAAGCCGCCGGAGAAACGCCAAAACCTACCAGACGCCGGACGGGGATACACCGCAAAGGCCCCAAGTTGCAATTGGGTTCCAGAAAACCCGGACGGTCAAACAAGATGCGCGATTATCTCGGCACAGAGAAATCCGCTAAGGAGAAACTGATTGCCGCCGGTTCAGTGGTGGCGCTGGCCAAACTGATCGGCTCGCATCCTAACTCCTTGACGACGTTTTTCCACAAGGAATACGGCGTGAAGGCGAGTGACGTCCTCAAGAAAGCCAACAAGGAAGGAGTCGGCCGTGGGGAAAGCGGCAGTTAACAAACCCGACCCGGCTGTCGTCAATGGCTGGCAACGGTTCCAACGGACGGTGTTGCATCGTCAGGGGCAGGGTGGCATTTCGCCGCCCGCCGCCCCGGTGACGCAGATGGTTGTTGATCAACAGCCAATTGCACCGGTTGAAACCAAGCCAGTCGTGCCGACAACGCCGCAGGTGCATGAGCCCGCAGGACCATTTACGCTTAATATCGGGAATGTCGGCCATGTTATCAGTCAGATCATCGGTCTGTACCGCTGTCTCGGCTCGTGGAGGATAGTCGCGCACAGGTTTGACGTGACGCTCTCGGATTTCCGCCAATGGGTGATAGCTCATCAGGCAGATTTCGTCGGGCACAGCGCTGAACTCGTATCCTTAATCAAGCCAGAACCGATTCCGCGCCGGAAATGGAAAACTCCAGAATCCGGCGACCGGCAACCGGCAGTACCTATTATTTCCAACGGTCCGGAAAGAGTCGGTGCGCTTACTGTCTCGCCTGATGTCTTACGTCAGATTGAGGCGTACTGTAGTTCGCATGGTCTGACGCACGAACAGGTCTTCCGCCGTATCATTGATTTCGCGACTAAGGATGCCGAAGCTGAAAAAATCGGTATTGCTGACGGCGTCTTTGAGCTCCTGGTCAAACAGCATGGAGGATTGATTGTCGGACCGACCGTCTATCGGGCGGTTGAGGCATATTGCCAGCATCGCGGCACGACGATGGAACAACTGTTCGGTGAGCATGATACTCGCCGGACAGCCACCGTTGCCCGTGACGTAGGAATATCCCCGGTTATTTTTACGCTGATGGTCAAGTTTTTCAAAGGACCTGTCGTTCCAGCAGCTTAGAGTTCTCGTGTGCACGGGTTGGTTTCGTACTGAAGCCAACCCGGCCAATTTTTTTACCCATCACCACGAAACCCAAGGAAGGAGGGATGATGACAGGCGCACGACTGCTTTTCTCGCTGATCGAGCAGATGCACATCTGCAGTCCGGTCGAACTGACTAATTACTGTCTGCGCCAGCCGGCCACGGCAGAAACGGTCATCGAGGCCGCAGCTGATCTCATTCCTCTCGTAAAAGAGATCGATGAGGATGCATTTTGGGAGATGCCTTACCGGTATGACTGGCTTCTGCCGCTCATACCGATAGACGGACAACCAAAAGTGTTGCAATGGCAGGAAGTCTACAACGTACTTCCGCCGATATTACAACGATCCAGTCTGGTAATTCCCCGGGTAAATTTTTTGACCGTTGTCGAACTTTTCGTCTGGTGGTTTCATGCGCCGGTCTATGCGAGTCTGGAGCTCAATCTCGATGGAGATGCCGAAGAAACGCCGACGCCAGCCAGCAAACCGAAGACGAAAAAAAACAAACGCGTGCCTACTTCGACCGTGGAACACCTTACTCGCCAAGCCAGGCGGGGAGGCGACGAATCGCTTGATATTTATCTGCGCCAGATCGGGGAAACGCCTTTGATCTCCGCAGATGAGGAAGTGCGCCTCGCCAGACGCATCAAACAGGGCGACAAACAGGCATTGGAACAGCTTACGAAAGCCAATCTGCGATTTGTCGTTTCTGTGGCGAAACAGTACCAAGGATCTGGCATGGCACTCTCAGACCTGATTGAGGACGGCAACATCGGATTGATCAAGGCAGCCAAGCGTTTCGATGAGACGCGAGGCTTCAAGTTCATTTCGTATGCCGTCTGGTGGATCCGTCAGGCCATTTTGCAGGCATTGGCGGAAAACTCCCGTACGGTCCGGTTGCCCCTGAATCGCGTCGGTACGCTCTTCAAGATCGGCAAAGTCAGCTCGCGGTTGGAACAGGCGCTGGGACGCAATGCCACCCCCGAAGAGATCGCCAAGGAATTGGAAATATCCGAGGAGGAAGTCGCCCTGACATTGGATGTCGGGCAGTCGTCCATGTCGTTGGACAAGCCGGTTGGCGAGGATGACGGTGATCCTCTCGTAAATCTATTAGAGGACCCAAACTCCCTAAAACCATATCGGCCAGCAGTCACGGCCAGCTTGCGCGCGGAAATTGAAGCAGTCCTTGCTACGCTGACCGAGCGTCAAGCAGAAATCATTGATCTTTATTTCGGCATCACCCACCAGCCAGCGCTCAAGCTGGAGCAGATAGGCGCCCGTTTCAGCCTCACACGCGAACGGGTTCGCCAAATCAAGGAGGCGGCTCTCAGGAAGCTCCGCCACAAGAGCAGGTCTGAAGCGCTCCGCAGCTACTGGTCTCGTATGGATTGATACCGCTAATAATTTTTACCTGATGGGGTAAAGATGGGTTAGCGGTTTTTTTATTAAAAAACCCCGCCGCCGGCAGGGTTCAACATAGTGAGTGGGGATGTCAGTGGGTGAACTGTCGTTTGCGCTTGATAATTCCATCTACCATTTTCTCGGTTTGGCCAACGTAACTTTCCATGATGTCAGCATCATTGAACGTTGCTTGGATTACTTCCCGAGGAGCTAATGCTTTTTTCCCGCCTCTTTTGCCTGGCAGAGCCTTTTTTTTGTGCGTCAGGTTATACTGGCGCTGATATTCCTTGGCCTTCTCCTTGTGTAGCTGGTAGTACCGGCGTTGGTACTCGCGGCGCGCTTCTGCGGCAGAAAGTTTCAGCTGGTTGGTATCCCCTTGATTCGGTTCTAAAAGAGCCATGTGCTATTCCTCCCTGGAGTACGCACTTTTCTTCGTTACATAAATTTTACCGTATTATTGTTTACGGCGTCAACACTGGCCAGTAAAATTATTTACCGTTTTTCTCCTGGGTTTTTTATGCTTGTTCTGCCGCTTTTCTTGGCGGCAAGAAAAGCGGCGGAAAAGAACCGCCGCCCTGCTCCGTAATGGGCGGAGGAAGCGGGTATAAGAATAATAGGACTATCCTTTACGCTTTCTTGGTTTTTTCAGGGCCTTGATTTGGTCGCGGAGGATGGCCGCTTTTTCGAATTCCAAATTCTGGGCCGCCAGTTCCATCTGTGATTTAAAATCAGCGATGATGTGCGGGAGCTCGTCCCTCGGCACGTCCTTAAATGACAGCTGGTTCGTTTCGGCCGCTACCTTCATTTTGGAGCCAGCCAGACGGGTGTCTTTCACCGCCTTGATGATGGATTTCGGGGTAATACCGTGCTCCGTGTTGTATGTTTCCTGGATCTTGCGACGGCGGAGCGTTTCGCTGATGGCGCGTTTCATGGAGCCGGTTTTTTTGTCGGCGTACATGATGATATGTCCGTCCAAATGCCGGGCGGCACGACCCATGGTTTGGATCAGTGCAGTCTCCGAACGGAGATAGCCTTCTTTGTCCGCGTCCAGGATGGCGATCAATGAGACCTCTGGCAGGTCCAGGCCTTCACGCAGCAGGTTGATTCCGACGACGACATCGTATTTGCCGGTACGTAGGTCGCGGATGATTTCCAGCCGCTCGAACGTGTCGATTTCAGAATGGAGATAATGGACTTTTACGCCGGCATCATCGAGGTATTCGGCCAGGTCTTCGGCCAGGCGTTTGGTTAGCGTCGTGACCAGCACGCGCTGTTTCTTCTTGACCGTGATTTTAATCTCATTGAGCAGGTCATCAATCTGGTGCTCGGTCGGACGTACCTCTATGGTCGGGTCGAGCAGCCCGGTCGGACGGATGATCTGTTCCACGACTTGTTGTGACAAATACCGTTCATATTCATCCGGGGTGGCGGACAGGTAAATAGTCTGTCCGCGTTTCTTGTTGAATTCCTCAAAATTGAACGGACGGTTGTCGAGCGCGGCCGGCAGGCGGAAGCCAAAATTTACCAGCGTTTCCTTGCGTGAACGGTCGCCGAAGTACATCCCACGGATTTGGGGGAGGGTCATGTGCGATTCGTCTACGATAAGCAGGAAATCTTGTGGGAAAAAATCGAGCAAAGTATAGGGCGGCTGGCCAGCTTTGCGCCGGTCAAAATAGCGGGAATAATTTTCGATGCCATTGCAGTATCCAGCCTCCTTGATCATTTCCAGGTCATAGCGGGTCCGTTGTTCGATCCGTTGCGCTTCGATCAGTTTGCCTTCTGTGGTGAACTTTTCTACCTGTTTGACCATATCTTCCTCGATTTCCTTGAGCGCTATTTTCATGGTGGCCTCTGGCGCCATATAGTGGCGGGCCGGGTAGATGTCGACAGACTTCAGTACCTGAACGGTATTGTTTGTCAGGGAGTCGATTTCACTGATGCGTTCAATGGTATTGCCGTCGAATTGGATACGGTAAAACGTGTTTTCTGAAAATGAAGGAAACACCTCGATCACTTCGCCCAGCACCCGGAACTTGTTACGCCATAAGTCGATTTGGTTACGCTGGTAATGGATCCTGACAAGCGCGTGGAGGATGGCGTCGCGTTTAACTTGTCTGCCGACCGTCAGCGTCAAGACGTCCTCTTTATATTCAGTAGGCGAGCCTAGTCCATAGATGCAGGAAACAGACGCCACAATGATGACATCTTTACGTGATTGCAGTGCCTGTGTTGACGCATGGCGCAATCGGTCAATTTCCTCATTGAGCTGGGTTTCTTTTTCTATATACGTGTCGGTTTTTGGGATGTAGGCTTCCGGCTGGTAGTAGTCGTAATACGACACGAAATAGTTCACGGCGTTTTCCGGGAAGAAATCCTGCAGCTCACTGGCCAACTGAGCTGCCAGGGTTTTATTATGCGAAATGACCAACGTTGGTTTTTTGACCTGCTGGATGACGTTCGCTACGGTGAAGGTCTTGCCGGATCCGGTCACGCCCAAGAGCGTTTGGTCGCGGTAGCCTTTTTTCAGCCCGGTTACCAGTTTTTTTATAGCCTCAGGCTGGTCACCAGTTGGATGGAACTTGGAATGTATCTTAAACTCATTCATTGAAATGTATAGTATATTGGATTAAGGTACTAGATCCCGAGCTTGCAGAGGGGCGCCGGTCGGTTTGAATGTAGATTTTATCCTGAAGTCCATATACCTATACTATACCAAACATTCAAACTTGTTGGAAAAGGCGCGGTAAATTAAAAAACTCCCTAACTTTAGAGAGTTTTTGTATTGGTTGCAGTTAATTGATTTCTATTAGCGTAAATATGCCAGCATCCCTGACAGTGGCAGTCAGTCGGCCGAGGGCGTACTGATTAGCGCCGACCAGACTCCAGTTTTTTGTCCGGCCGTTGTAAAAGGCGATCCGCAACTTGTCTGTATTGATGTCGCGGGCCTTTAACTTTTCTTTATTATAGAAGAATACGACCGTATACGCATTGGCGATCCTGTCAGCCCTGACCTGGAATGGGGTGCCGACATTCTTTTTTCGCGCGGTTATCCCTCTGACATCAGCAGCCGGCAAAACCCTGATTGTCAGGTTGGTATTTGTCATAGGGGTAGTCAGGGCCATCTCGCCGCCGGTTGCCCTGAGGGACATCGCCTTTGGGTAATCCATGATCGTCGCCTGGTTTTCGAAAATTTCAACATTAAACGTTTTTGTTTTCCCGTATGTGAAGACATACTTACCGGGCGTGAGATACAGGTCATTGAAGCCAAGGACGCCGGTGTTGCCAGTAATCAGAGACCTGACCAGCGTCGGGCGGCCGACTGCATCAATGCCTTGTTCGCCGATGTAATACGCTTGGTTGGTGAGGAGCGCATTATTATTGAAAATTGTGGTACGTATCAAAGCCAACCGATAATTCAATGTGGTCAATATTTCAGTTTTAATGTTGATTTTCCATTTGGTATAGTAATGTCCGGATACTGAGCCGGGCACTTTGAGGATATAAACTCCCTCGGGGAGGTATGCATCTTTAAATCCGTATGTGCCAACATCAAGGTTTTCGGCAATGGCCGGGCCGAATGCTAATTGCCCGTGGGCGTCATACGCTTGCCGGTAAATGGAAAATTTTCGATTTTTGAGCAGTTTGCCGAATGCATCCTCTTGAATGACGCGGAAAGTGCTGAGCCGGTATTCGAGGTTAGTGGCTCCGCTGGCTGACATCCGTTTTTCCCAGAGATAAAAATATGCGTTACCCGTGCCATGGATGCGGAGCGCGTAAATGCCTCCGGTTTGCCATTCGGCACGACTGGTCAAATAGGCGCGCGTCGTACCGGTGACGCCGGTCATATATTTGCTGGAGATCAGTTTTTCCTGGTTTAGCTTGTTTTCCCCGATAATCGCCTTGCCGTCCACATCATATTCCTGCACATAGATGTCGAATTTGATATCCTTAAGCAAAGTGCCCGCCCCATCGCGCAAAATGACCTGCAGATATGATAGTAAAGGAGTCACCGTAAAGCCGCTATCGTTGCCGGACAGTTCAGCGTGCCACATGATCCGGTAACCATAGGCAGCGCTGTATTGGTAAAATTTTACCGCGTACAAACCGGAGTATGATGTGTTGGCACATACTGAGGCCTGCCCGCCGGCATCGGTGCTGCCAGATCCTCTGGATGGGCCGAGGTAGGGCTGACCGTCAGGATTCGTGTATTGTTCGTAGATGACGAAATTGATGGCTGGCACCAGGACGCCCTCGGCATCGCGAGTCACAATATAAAAGGGGGTTTGATTGGCCTTGCAATCAGCCGCCTGAGCTGAATGCGGCATCCCGCAGAGTACTATCAAGCCGAATACCAAGGATAGGACAATATACGTTTTTTTCATATGGTCAGTTTAGTACTTATTGTATACAGATAGTATAGGCTAATTATTGAAATTATTGAAGCATTCGCGAATTGGCAAATCAGTCAGTAGAGACGGAAATCTTGTCACAGGCTTGGTGGCCGGATCATTGGAAAATAATGGTTTTTTTGCTATACTGTGTCCATATGATCGCATATATTTCCGGTACGATAAAACTCAAAACGGAGAAGTCGGTTGTCGTCGATGTCCATGGCGTCGGGTATGAAATTTACAGCTTGCCGCTCGTGGTGGAGAGGGTGAAAATCGGATCGGCTGTGGAACTCTATACGTATCAGCATGTCCGGGAGGAGGCGATAGACCTGTATGGGTTTACCGGGCTCGCTGAGCGGGATTTTTTCCGCTTACTCCTGTCAGTATCGGGTATCGGGCCGAAATCAGCCCTGGCTGTCATGTCGCTGGCAACAGTTCCGGAGATCAGGCGGGCGATCGTGCATGGTGATGCGTCATTATTGACCAAGGTTTCCGGTATTGGCACTAAAACAGCCGAACGGATTGTGGTCGAATTGAAAGACAAATTAGGCGACGAGACTGTTGAAGCGGGTCAATTAGCAGGCGCAGCGTTTGATCATCAGGCTATTGATGCGATGACGACTCTCGGCTATTCAGCAAAAGAAGCGCGTGAAGCTTTACGCCAGGTGGATCCGGCTGTCGAATCCGTGCAAGACAGAGTTAAGGCAGCACTCAAACACATGGGGAGAAAATAAATATGGAAGTACGGATGATGGACAAACAGTCCGAACTGGATGAGTTTGTCGGTTTACAGGCCGGCAGCCAGTTTTTGCAGTCCTGGCGGTGGGGGGAGTTCCAGCGTGCGGTCCCGCGGCCAGTGCAGCGCTGGGGTGTATATCACGGAGAGAGAATTTTGGGGGCTGCTCAGGTATTCGAGCACCGGCTCCCGCTCGGGAAGAAATATTGGTACGTACCGCGCGGTCCCGTTTTGGATGAAAGCTTGCCGCCTGATCAGTACCGGGGTGCGGCCCGCCTGCTGGTGGAGACGATAGTGGCCTATGCCGAAAAATCAAACGTCATGTTTCTGAAACTGGAACCGGCCTGGGAGAAAATTGGCGAAACGGTGTTCAAAGCCGTCACACACGGATGGCAGATAAAAAAAGTAGATCAGGTTCAGCCGACGCATACGTGGATACTGGATGTAGGCCCAACAGAGGAGCAATTACTGGCTGCTATGCACCCCAAGGCCAGGTATAATATCAAGCTGGCAGAGCGAAAAGGCGTCCATATCCGGAGCGTGGAAACCATAAATGATTTTGACGCATTCCTATCACTGACCGCACAGACAGCGAGACGGGACGGTATCACGACACATTCACATGATTATTATCGCACCATGCATCGGACGCTCGCCGGAAAGAATTTTTTACGGCTGTTTTCGGCGGAATACGAAGGCAAGATTATCGCATCAAATATGGTGGTTTTTTTCGGTGATACGGTGACGTATTTACACGGATCTTCCGGCGACGCCCGGCGGGAGGTTATGGCACCACACCTGCTGCAGTGGCACCAGATCCAGGAGGCCAAGAAGGGCGGATATGCGAAGTACGATTTTGGCGGGGTCGCACCGGCACATGACCAGGATTCGCCCCATCCCTGGGACGGCATTACGCGTTTCAAGCAGGGATTTGGCGGACACGGAGTATCGTTTCTGGGAGCGTTTGACTTGATCCTGGACCCGGTCTGGTATACTATTTATAAAATGGCCCAAAAGGCAATTATCCGTTAATACCAAATGTATGCATCGATCCGGAGAAAATGGAAATCAGCATACCGCCAGCCACCAGGAAGCGTTCGGTAATCCTGAGGCAGGAATTTATGACCGGGTTGAGAGGACGTGCAATGACTGTGGCCAGCAGTATGAGGTTGGTTTTCCGCAGGGAACACGGCCGCCCCCCGATTTAGGCACATGCGCCGCCTGCCGGAACAAAGACCAGATAAAAAAAGCCGCAGAGCAGATGAAAAATTGGCCGAGCGTAGACGAGGTGTACGGCAAAAAGAAATAATATAATTAATGTATACAGACTCTGAAATAAATTCAGGGTAACAAAAAAATGTCCATCATCCAGCACACCAGCGCTATCATCCTCGCGGCAGGCAAAGGCACACGGCTCAATAATGGCCAGCCCTCGGAGAAGCCGAAAGTCATGCACGAGATCTGCGGCAAACCAATGTTGGAATATACCCTCAAGACCCTGGAGAATATCAATATCACCGATGTGATCATCGTGGTCGGATATAAGGCCGAGATGATCCGTGAATATTTCGGAAACCGATACAAATATGCGGATCAGGCAGAACAGAAAGGTACGGGGCATGCAGTGATGTGTGCCGAAGGGACGGTTGATAAGACGAATCCGCATGTACTGGTCATCCAGGGTGACGACTCTTCTTTTTACAGCCCGACGACAATTATCGATTTGATCGGACGGCATGTTTCGGAAAAGGCGAAACTGAGCCTGCTGACCCTGAAGCATCCGAAACCGGCAGAACTGGGGCGGATCATCAGAAATGATGCGGACGAGGTCGTGGCTATCAAGGAAAAAGAAGTATTGACCGAGGAGGAAAAAAAGATCAATGAAATCAACACCGGCACCTATTGCTTTGAGTCAGCCTGGTTGTGGGATAACATCAAGAAACTGCTGCCGTCAGCTACCGGGAAGGGGGAACTCATCCTGCCGGATTTGGTGAAGATGGCCGTCGACCAGAAAAAGAAAATTTCCGCTCACCGGATAACAGATCAGTACGAGTGGGTTGGCGTGAATGATCCCGCCCAGCTGGCCTACGCCACCCGGGTCATGGAAGAGCGCCTGAAGAAATTTGAAAACCAGGATTGAATACGAATGCCTACGCCCTCATCGTTCAATGGATAGGACGCAAGATTCCGGATCTTGTGATGTAGGTTCGATTCCTACTGAGGGCATTTAAAAAAGCAGAAAACTTTTTACATATACAATGGGTAAATCCAGATTTTTTATAAAATGTGAATAAAAAATATGGTATCGAATAAAACAAGCGTAAGTCATTTACCGAAACAGGATGATTTCGCTCCACCACCACCACCATGGGGCGATATCAGAGATACTACTTATCAGAACAGGGTTGACATCGGATTTAAAGATCGGCAAGACTGGAAAAAAGCCCCAGCAATTTTCGATAAACATACATTGAAAATTTTTGGACACCCGGTGATGGAGGACTGGGAAACGCCTTACATGAGGGAATTAGCCGCTATTTCGACCTCTCAGGGAGGCGTAATCCTTGAATTGGGTTATGGGATGGGCATCTCTGCTCATTTCATCCAACGGGCTGATATCAAGAAGCATATTGTTATTGAGGCGAATCACGAGGTGGCAGAGAAGGCCCGTGAATTTGCAACTACCGCCGATCATCCCGTGGAGGTATTAGAGGGGTTGTGGGAGGAGGTAATCAGCCAGGTTCCCGATGAAAGTGTTGATGGAATTTTATTTGACACGTATCCGCTTTCAGAATTGGAAATCCATAAGAACCATTTTGGTTTTTTTAGGACAGCGTTTAAAAAGCTGAAGCTTGGCGGCGTGTTTACATATTATTCTGACGAGATTAAAGAATATCATCCTATCCATTTACAAAGATTGATGGATGCCGGCTTCAAGAAGGAAAATATCAAAAGCAGAATTATTAACATGAATCCGCCGATTGACTGTACGTATTGGAAAGCCGATACGATGTTAGCTCCCATTGTTATCAAGTAGGGTTTTTTAAAGTATCCCTATTGAAATAGGGCCTGTTTTGTGCTATACTACGTGTGCAAAATGAAAAACAAAAGGATAAATTTATTGATACTTTTATCCCTCGTTACGCTGGTAGCTGGGGGTTTTCTGATTGGCTCGGCATCTCCTGCATCGGCTTTGTCATCTCCGACAGTCGTCCAGCCGAAAAATAATTATGCCCTTCCGCCCGATACGCAATTAGTGATCACTGGATTGGTAAAAAATGATTCGTCGGTTTTTTTCGTCATTGACGGCAAGTTCGCCGGCGGCGTGAAAGCGACCAACGGAAAAAAGGGGACGGCTAGTTTTGCCTTCAAGCCAAAATTGAAATTTGCGATTGGCAATCATACGATTCAGGTACAAGCGCGAAGCGGAGCCGAGACCAGCGCTTGGACAGGGAAACTTACATTTATTGTGCCAAAGACATGGCCGCGCCGTATCGATGGAGTGATCGTGCCGTATAGCCAGGCAAATATCCAGCCGGTCGGGGTAATGGTTGAAAATTTGGCGTCAGTCCGTCCGCAGGCCGGGTTGGCTTCCGCCTCGCTCGTATATGAAGCGCTCGCCGAAGGCGGTGT
>JBAYGJ010000009.1:0-29141 GCA_041666685.1 Patescibacteria group bacterium
GATGAGGAAATCCACGACGCGGTTCAAGCTTCGGTCAATCGGGCACTAGGACGGAACTTCGAAGTGCTCGAAGTCGTTCCTGGCCTGATAACTGGCTTACAGACCGTGACGTTCTCTAACGGCACAACCCGGGACGAAGAGTTCAACAATGTCCAAGGCTACCGCGCCAGGGTCAGAGACAAGAAAACCGGACGGGAGCGTGATCTGTACGGCCAGCAGATATGCATGAACCCGCTGGGCACCAGCGTGGCCAGTGAGTTCTCCGGGACATTCACCCCCGATGATGACACTCTGCCCCCTTCCCGTATTCCGTTCCTCGAAAACGAGCAGGTGGATGTCATCAATCGACATCAGACAGAAGGCACAGAGGTGACCATCGACGACCTGCCCGGCGAGGACATCGAGCCGGCAGCCGAAACCGTAATCACGTCGACGCTCACGCCTACTGCTGACGGAAGGCTGCACATAACCAAACTGCAGGTTTCCCCGGAAAGAGGCATGACGATCGAAGGATCCGAGATCGCCATAACGATCGAAGATCTTCACAGCCTCCTCTATCAGGTCACTGGTAAGCATCCCAACGACCTGAAAAAGGAATAGTAATCGTACCTAACGCCATCCTAAATATTGGAATGGAAGTGGTATACAAAAACCGCGCCGCCTGTTGAACTTTCAACGGGCGGTCTTTTATTTTTTCTAAAAAAGCTAAATCCTATTTCTAACTTCCCCTCCCCAACCTTCCGCCCTTATAAAAAATGTTAAGAAAATTGCGAGAGGAGGAATGGTTACCTATGGGCAACCGCGGCATCATGTTCGAGCGAACGCAGCAAAGCGAGGAGCGAGTTATGCCGCGGAAAGACGACGAGCCAATTTTCGTTAATTTTTTATCCTGGGCGGCGTCTCTTTTGGTTACTTTTCTGGACGAGCAGAAAAGTAACAAATAACACTTACCGCCAAGAAAAGCGGCAAACAGCAAATATTATCATATCCCCATTTCTAGACACATTTAAAAAACGGTTGCCTAATTAGGCAACCGTTGTATTTCTTTGTGTTCAAATCCCTCCTGCTATTTGATAGTGGCAAATGCTTTGGCCCCAATATCAGAACGGAATTCCATGCCCGTAAATTCGATACCCTTCACGGCGGCATAGGCGGTTTCGATCGCCTCATACAGCGACAGACCGAGTCCGATGACGTTCGCGACACGTCCACCATCCGTCAGCGGCAGCCCGGATTCGAAACCGTTCACCGTTCCGGCGTGGCAGATCATGACATCCTGCCGCCTGGCCGCCTCGTCCAGCCCCTTGATGACGAAACCGGTCCGGTATTTGCCCGGGTACCCGCCAGAAACCAGGACTACACACACGGCAAACTGAGCATCCCACTCGATCTCATACGACTCGAGGGTGCCGTCAACGCAGGCGAAGAGCATTTCCAAGAAATCGGAGTCCAAGAGCGGCAGGATAGCCTGCGTTTCCGGGTCACCGAAACGGACATTGAACTCCAAGACGCGGGGGCCGTCCTGGGTGATCATCAGGCCGGCATAGAGGCAGCCGGTAAACGGATTGCCTTCCATCGCCATGCCGCCCAGTATCGGCGTGATGATCGTCCGGTCGATAGTCTGCAGCATTGCGTCGTCGACCCACGGCACGGGAGCGATTGCACCCATACCGCCGGTGTTCGGACCGGTGTCACCCTCACACAGCGCCTTATGGTCCTGGGACGGGATAAGCAGACGGTGAGACTCGCCGTCGCAAATCGCCAGGACTGATATTTCCTGGCCAGTCAGGAATTCCTCGATGATCACTGTGTCTCCGGCCTCACCGAATACGCGGTGCAACAACATCTGCTTCAGGACTTCCCGGGCATGCACCATGTCATGGCACACAACTGCGCCTTTACCACCGGCCAGACCGTCGGCCTTAATGACCAACGGCACGCCGACCTTTCGGGCATACTCCCAGGCCAGGTCGAATCTTGTAAACGCCTGGTAGGCCGCTGTCGGCACTTGTGTCGCAGCCATCATTTGTTTTGCGAACAGCTTCGACCCCTCGAGAGCGGCCGCAGCCTGTGTCGGACCAAAAATCCTCAAGCCTGCCTCACGAAACCTGTCCACGATGCCGTCCATCAGCGGTTTTTCCGGACCCACGACGGTCAGGTCGATCTCGTGCTCGAGCGCGAATTTTAGCAGTGCCGGAACATCATCGGCTTTGATGGCCACATTCGTAGCCCGCTCGAGCGTGCCGGCATTGCCAGGCGCGCAGAAAATCTCGCCGGCCAGGCTCGACTCGCTGATACACTGGACCAGCACATGCTCCCGTCCACCGCTGCCGATCACCAATACTTTCATCTTTTTCATGAGATACTCCTTTATCAGAATAAAGTGGATTTAATAAAATCAATGAACAATTACGCTATCTTGGCAGAACGCGACTGAATAGTCAATACGGTGAACAAGGGCATGATACACTATAGGTGTAACATCCTGTCGCCAGGGACGATTATATAACCGTATATACACGCATGGATCTAATACAATACAAAATGCCGGAACTGGTAGCGCAGGCCCAGGCCGGGGACGAACAATGTGCCGGCGAGATATTCGACCGCTACCGCCAGGCTATTTACCGTTTCTTCACGTACCGGGTTGGCAGCCGAGAAGATGCCGAAGACCTGACCCAGACCACTTTCCTGGAAATGGTCATGTCACTTCATCGGTACCGACCGCAGCCAAACGCCAGTTTCTCATCCTGGCTGTTCCGGATTGCCCGACACCGGCTGATAGACTATTACCGGCGAAAAAAAACCACCGTACAATTAGACGGTCTCAGCGCGACAGACCATCCTACATTACAGAATGAAATGTCCGAACCGGTTGTTGATACGCGGATCCAAATTATCCGTGCGCAAATGCGGCGGCTCCCTGAAAAATACCAAACCATCCTGCAATTGACCCTGGTCGAAGATTTGAGCCTGCATGAGGTCGCAATAATTATGGAAATATCGGACCTGCACGCCCGCGTACTCAAACACCGGGCGTTGAAAAAAATAAAGGGCTTGATGCCTGATAATTCTATTATGTATGATCCGCTCTGACCAACAAAAAAAAACTACGGATTTTGGGGTATTATTCAATCGCGCTTTGGAAGACCGAATGACTGACGCCCAAGCCCAGCAGCTGAAAAGCGCGATGCTTGATGCTTATCGGAATGTTGCCAGCAAACAGTTGTCCGGCGGTGACCCGCGCCTGCCGATGGAAGAAAATATTTACGGCTCTTTTTTGTCAGCAGTTAATAAATTAATACTGAAACCAATGATCCCAATCATTATTGCCATCGCCTTGATTGTCACCGGCACTGGCACGGCCATCGCTGCTGACCAGGCGAAACCTGGCGACACGCTCTACCCTGTCGACCGGGCGATCGAACATGTCTCGTACAACTTCGCCGTCAGCGAAGCAAGCAAAGCGGACATGCTGGTTCAATTCGCCGCCGAACGCGAAAAGGAACATGCGGCCTTAATCATAGCCGGCCGTACCAAAGACGCACTGCATGCCACAGAGGACACAAAACAGGCCTTGCAAAAAGCGGCCGAAGTCATTGAACGCGTACAGGCGGAACACCAAGAAAGCAACCAAACCCAGGCGGCGCAATCGTTGAACTCCGTTGAGGAAAAACTGAACGAAATACAAAACCGCTTCACTGAACGCCAACGGGAAGAGGTAAAAAACAGAGTAAAAAATGCTTTGGGTGAGGTGGAGGCAGAAGCGACGATCCGCAATGGGCAAACGACCGTCAAGCTGAAATATAACGGCCAGGAATTCCGTTATACGCTGAGCACCACGGATATCAACTCGATTATTGCCTCTGTCCAGGAACGGACCGGGTTAAGCTCGGCTGATGTTAAAGCTCTCCTAAAAACGGATACTGAAGATACGGATACGGCGTCCGACGAGGCAGAAAATTTAATAAATACCAACACGGTCAATACGAACCTGAATGCCAATACCAACCCAACAAACGTCAATGCGAACAAGAACCTCAACTACGAATACAATAATAACTATAATTACAGCTACAACGGCAATACCAACGGTAGCGAAAGCCAAGAAGAGCCGGCAGATAATTCTAACAATGGGCAAGGAGACCAGAATCAGAACCGTAACAGGAATGAAGCGGGAGATTAATTAAATGGCGACTCATCTAAACCCGCCAGGCGAACTGGCGGGTTTTTTAGTGACGCTTGACTTTTGGAACGCGGGTAGTACACTTATGCAAAGTACATTTTCACGACAGCAAAGGAGGTGGACAATGAGTCGAGCTTCGAATAGCCAGGAAATTTCCGAACTCCTGCAGATCCAATGGGATCTAAGCCAGACAGATGAATACCGACAGATGGCAATGGCGGAATTGGGCCATGAGCCGACACCAGAGGAAGTATTCATTTTCTTTACCAATAAGTACGCCGAGCAATTCCGGATCGAATGGCAGATTGCCCAAAACGCCCTGGTCCGCGTGTTTGCCGGTGTTCAACTGGGACACAACCCAACATACCGCGAAGCCTATGAATACTTCGACTCCCGGTTTGGCGAAGAATTCCGTAAAGCGTGGCTAGCCTCCCAGTCACCGGAGAACCGCTGGTTTGCCGGCGAGGCATTGCATCATTACCCGACTGGGAGGGAGGCTTACGAACATCTCCTGAAAGTCTGGGCTGATCCGAAGCCAGCAATGGAGCGTGCATGAGCACGCTCTTTTTTATTACCGATGGGGATTGAAAAAAACTGCCAAATTCATTATAATAGCATCATGCCTGAAGCAGAAAAAACAACACCAAAAGCAGAAGATATAAAACCGATAATTGAGGTGAACCGCCTGAGTGTCACCTATTTCATGGGCCGGACCAACGAGGTCAAGGCACTCCAGGACGTGAGCCTGAAAATCTATCCGGGCGAATTTATCATTTTTTTCGGACCGTCCGGTTGCGGCAAATCCACCCTCCTCTACTCCATCGCCGGGCTGGAGACACATACCCATGGCGATATTATCGTGGACGGCAAAAACGTTGCCAAGATGAAAAAAAACGAGGTCGCAGAATTCCGCCAGAAAAAAACTGGCATGATCTTCCAGGCGTTTTACCTGATCAACTCCCTTTCCGTCGTCAAGAACGTCGTCCTGCCCCAGATCGCTATCCAGGCTGAGCGCATCACACGCATGGCCAAAGCGAAAAAACTGCTGGAGCATTTCGGGGTCAGCACCCAGGCAGACAAACTGCCGTCAGAATTGTCCGGTGGCCAGCAACAGCGCGTGGCAATCTGCCGAGCCCTCATGAACGACCCCCAGATCGTCCTGGCCGATGAGCCGGTCGGCAACTTGGACTCGAAGTCTTCACGCGATGTGATGGAGCTAATAGGCGAGCTGAATACTGATCAGCACAAAACGATCATCCTGGTTACCCACGACCCGTCGCACCTGAATCTGGCACACCGGGTTTTTTACATGAAAGACGGGAAAATCGTGGATATAAAGGTGAATAATGCCATCACAGCCGCCGCGGAACAGGGTTGGGGCGCCAAAGAGGCGCCGAGCGTCTCGAAAGAATTGGAACTGCTCATCCGGACCTATTCCGGTATCGCCCCCGGACAGTTAGGGGGCCTCCTAATCCCGTTCAAAGCCAAGCAGGTCGTAGCCGAAGTACTGACCGGCATGTCTGCCGAGGAATTGAATAAAATCGAAAAACAGGTCCAGCAGATGATGCTTTCCAGCCTGGAGGACAAGGAGCGGCTTGTTTCATTCCTCGATCGGCCGGCCAGCGAAGGCGGCATCGAATTGGACAAACGGACCGCTCTCAAACTCGGGGAAAAAATTGAGCGGGTGCTGGAAGAAATTCGCGTCCTGCAAAAAGAAGAAAAAGAACAGAAGGAAGGCAAGGTCCGCGGCGTGGACAAGCAAGCCTCTGAAGCGCGCAGCTATCTGCTGGAAACGTTCAATGCCGACCTGCACGACCAAAAACAGGTACAAGCCATGGATAAGGCGCTGGTCCAGCGGCTGACAAACAAAATCGACAAGGACCAGCTGAGCTTCCTGCTCCACCAGCCTCTCCCGGCCGGACCAGATTTGGACAGGCGGATCGCCCGTAAGATGGCGAAACATTTCGAATTATTAATGCTCGGAAAATTTTCCGGTTAACCTATGAAAATCAGCGACCTTCTGACATTATCCACCCGCATGTTCACGACGCGCCCGATGCGTACGTTCCTGACCATCCTGGGCGTCAGCATCGGCATCGGTGCCGTACTCTTTTTGGTCTCGCTGGGCTATGGCATGCAACGGGTAATCCTGAGCCAGATAACTACGGCCGACGCCCTACTTTCGCTTGATGTAAGCCCAGGATCATCCGGCCTGATCGGACTGACCCAGCAAAACATCGACAAATTGGGGAAAATCAGCGGCGTCAGTGAAGTCGCCCGGTTGAAAAGCATGTCCGGCCAGCTTGGGTACCAGGAACTGACCAGCGACACCATATTCAGGGTCATTGATCCGGCATTTTTCAGGATGAACGGCATGTCGGCACTCAAAGGAGAACTCTTTACCGCGCCAAAAGAGGCAAACATCGTCATTTCCACCGCCACAGCCAAACTGTTCAATGTTGAACCTCAGGATATGATCAATCAAAAAATATCCCTAACCATCAACATACCTTCGGATACGATCGACGAGGAAAGCGGTACCCCGACCACCACGACTATCACCTTTCCGCAGCCGTTTACTATCAAGGGTATTATTGACGACTCGACCGCCAGCATCGCCTATGTCCCGCTCAGCCTGGTCCAGAGCCTCTCCTCAGTCACGACATTTGATTCTATCAAAGCCAAAGTGATCAGCCAGGAACAAGCCCCGGCAATACGCGAACAGATCATCGGCCAGGGCTTTATCGTCACCTCGCTGTCTGACGTCATCAACCAGGCCAACCAGATTTTCCGCATTTTACAGATCGTCCTCGGCATGTTTGGCTTGGTCGCATTGGTCGTCTCGGCCATCGGCATGTTCAACACCATGACGATCGCCCTGCTCGAACGTATCAACGAAATCGGAATTATGCGATCCATCGGCGTCACCCGGGGGGATATCAGGAAAATGTTTATCATCGAATCGATGACCATGGGTTTCCTGGGCGGCGTCGGCGGCGTGCTGATCGGCATACTGGGCGGCGTATTGGCCAATATCGGCATCAACTTGCTGGCAAAAAGTTTCGGCGGACAGTCATTGAACCTGTTTTACAACCCGCCCTGGTTCATCGCCGTGATCATCGGCTTCTCCACGATTGTCGGTTTCCTGACCGGCCTGTTCCCATCGCGCCGGGCCGCCAATATCGACCCGCTGGAAGCGCTCCGATATAAATAATCGTATGGCCAAAGCAGCAAAAGAAAAACGCACCACCCGGACTCCCGGAAAACGCACCCGACGCTCACACGCCGCCACGCTGTATCATGCGGCCTACGTTTCGTTCTGTTTTGGCGTGCTGGCCATCAGCGTATTCATCTTCTTCCGTTCGACCTCCACACTGCGGGCGGCGGGCGATCCGAACAACCCGATCATCACCACCGTCTCCGTCCTGGAGACATCCAACACCCAAACGACCATCACTTGGAATACTGACGCTGAATCGGATTCGTATGTGGTTTACTCGAAAAACGCCGATCTCTCCGGATCGACCGAACTGCACATCAGTTCACCGGCCGTGACCAGCCATTCGATGACAATAAACAACCTGGAAATCGGCACAAAATATTATTACTATGTCCGATCCGGACTGACCATAGAAAATAATGCCGGAGCAAATTATTATTTTATCACGACCAACGACCAGACGGCCCCGACAATCTCTTCCATCCAAATCAGCCCGATTACGGATACCCAGGCGGTCGTCCACTGGATTACCAGTGAAAAAAGTTCAGGCACCGTGAAATACGGAACCGCCAGCGGCACCTATGCCCTGACCAACGACATCGATTCGTCCTACAACCTGTCGCATTACGTAGTCCTGACCGGATTGACCAGTGCCACAAAATACTATTTTGTCATTACTGCGACGGACATGTCCGGCAATCCTGCGACCGGGGAGGAAGGAAACTTTACCACCTCAGAAACCCTTTCCACGGAATCGGCTGTCCAGCTGAGAGAACAGCAGGCCCGCACCTCACAGATAGACGTAACTGCCCCAATCATATCTGCCGTGACTGCCAAAGCGAATACAGACGGGACTGTCACCGTTACCTGGACGACCAATGAGGAAACCAACAGCTTTATCGAATACGGTACCGCGAATACTTATGGAAATGTTACAGGAAGCTGGGAATACACCACGAAACACACCATTAATGTTGAAGGACTCGACGCCAATACCGTGTACCATTACCGGGTAAGCTCCGTCGACCCCGGCAAGAACCGGTCCGTGTCCACTGACGCCACGATCCAAACCGTCCCGTCGGCCCAGCTATCAAACCAATCCCTGCAGGATATCATCAAAGAAAAGGACGACCTGCTTTCCACTTTATCGAAAAAAGCCGACACCAATACCCTAGAAAACGCCCTGGAAGACCAATACGCATTTATCCAGGATCTGGCCCAATCCCTCCCCACACCATCCATGGCCGGAGAGCCGAAAGTGGAATCCACCGCCTCCAGCGCAACGATCTCATGGACGTCTGACAAGGAGGCCAATTCCCTCGTGGGCATCGCCACTGCTGCCGAATACCAGGTTAACCCAAAAAGCCCGTACACCCAGGTGATCGGCGACCCAAATACCTACACGACCAAACATACGGTCATTTTGACGAATCTCCAGCCGGCCACTGTCTACCACTATCAGATCCGCTCCAAGACAAAAGTCAGCCAGGAAACGAAGTCTGTCGACTTCACCTTCAGTACCAAAGAAAAGGCTTTTGAAATTTCCAGCTACATCATCGACAAGACGTCGAGCGACGACGTCATCTTCCGCTGGACTACCAACGTAAATTCCGATTCGACCGTCCAGTACATACCCTACCGCAACAACATCAAGCAGGTCGATGAGGTCAAGGTCGTCTCCGACACCGTTCCGACCATCATCCATCAGGTCAGCGTCCCGGGCCTGGAGGCTGGTACGTTTTATGATATAGAGCTGAAGAGCACCAACTCCGACGGGAGTGTGGCCACGAAACTGATCGATGCCTTCACCACTGATACGGAAAACGCAGCGCCTCTCATCTCCCAGATCCAAACCACTTCCGCCATGTCACCTGGCAAGGATTCCAAGGTGCAGACTATCATCTCATGGACGACGAATGAGCCGGCTACCAGCCGTGTCTACTACCGCAAGGGCGTCGGTGCCGCGACTGACGAATTGCCGGAAAAAACTTCATTGGACGATTCATACTCCCGCAGGCATATTGTGGTCGTCACCGCGTTTGACCCAGGCGCCGTATACCAGTTCAAAGTCGAGAGTATCGATTCAAGCGGCGCCGTCTCCCTGTCGAAACCGCTGACCGTCCTGACGCCCCAAAAAGAACAGACAGTACTTGACGTCATCATCAACGCCGCGGAACAGACGTTCGGCTGGCTGAAAATGTTCAAACGTTAACCATGTTTTTTAACGCCGCACCACATCCGACCCCAGTCAAACACGTCATCTACCTGATCGCCTCCACGCTATTGGGGATTTTTTTGAGCCTCATTGTCCATGCCATATCCGAATCGCTCTATCTAGACTGGGTCACGAATTCCGGGCGCCCGATTACCTGGTATGGGGGCTGTGCCCTGCATCCGGCCATCCAAATCGGCCTCCTAGTTCTCGGTGCGATCGGCGGGTACTTGATCGGCCGCCTCTGGTGGCGACTGGTCTACATCGACCGTATCTGGGCGAAAAAAATCGGCGGCCAGCCGGACAATAACCCGCCGGCACAATCCAATGGGCGGTAAATTTGTCATCTATCTTTTCCTCTTCATCGGCTCAGCGATCGGCGGCTGGATACCGACGCTTTGGGACCAGAGCGTTTTTTCGGTCGCTTCAATCCTCGGCGGGATGATCGGCGCCTTTATGGGCATCTGGATCGGTTACAAAATAAACCAGAATATCGGCGGATAAACCCATGTTAATCAATAAAAAGAAGGCGACCGCTTATTTGCGATCGCCCTTTTGTACGAATGACTTGGAAATTATCAGGCTGCCAAATCCAACAAAGCTTGCCTGAGATCCATAATCAGCTTACTGGTTATCTCGACACCGACGGATAACCTGATCAGGTTTTCAGTTATCCCGCTCTGAATGCGGACTTCCTCTGGCACTCCGGCATGCGTGGTAGAAGCCGGGTGTTCGATCAATGAATGCGTCCCGCCGAGGCTGACAGCCCGCCGGAACACCTTTGTCGCATTGATGACGCGGAACGCCGCCCCCCGAGTGGGATTTTTCAGATAGATAGAGATCATCGAACCGGGACTGTCACAGGTCCGCTGAAAAATCATGTGCTGTCCCAGATCGCCCCCAGGAGTCAAAAGCCCGGGATACAGGACCTTCTCAACTGCCGGGTGATCAGCCAGGAATCGGGCCACCTCCAATGCGGAAGATGCCTGCGCACAAACTCGAAGCTCCAGGGTTTCCAGCGAACGGAGTAGTAGCCAACTGCTCATCTCGTCCATGAGGTTGCCTAATACGTTCCGGTATCTCCGGATTTCCGCCATCAGAGCTTCCTCTTTGGTGAAGACGACCCCGCCGAGAATGTCACTGTGCCCGCCGAGGTATTTGGTCACCGAATGGATGACCACGTCAGCCCCATGTTCGTGCGGATGGCAGAACAAGGGGGACATAAACGTGCTGTCAACAATGATTGGCGGACGGTAACCATGGACAGTGAAGTATTGCTCCCTGAGCTGGAAAATAGCATCGAGGTCGAACAGACTAATGACTGGATTCGACGGGTGCTCCACGAAAAAGGCGCCGACCCGGCCGCCGTATTTCGCGAACGGCTCGTCGAACGTGGCAGTTTTCAGGCTGACCGCTTCATAACCGAACTTCGGAGCGATTGTCGTCAGATATTCAAACGTACAACCGTACAGAGGTTCGGAATGGATGATGACCGGGTGTAGCCTCGGGTCCACCAAAGCTTGGATTGCCGTGCTGATGGCCGCCATTCCGGAACGGAACAGGAGGCTTTCAACCGAACGCGCCTCAAATTCGAGGAGTGCCTGCTCAACCATTTCGATGAGCGGCGTACCAAAACGCTGGTAGATGAACGGCCGTCCGCCTCTCAGTAGTTCCTGAAAGCGGTCGGCCAGTTCTTCGGCGGTGGGTGCTTCATACGTGCTGGAAAAATTCAATCCCGGGATGAGAGGCATATTCGCTCCCGAGCGTTGGCTGACTGTCGACATACTAGTACTCCTATCACTTGCGTTGCCGGTGCAACTGTTTTTAGATTCAATGGATCTATACTTTTCCATCTTTTCATTTCAATATCAATGTGCAAAGAATTGGGTAATCCTAGCGATTCTCCCCCATTCTGTCAATAGTATAAAAAGTCCCGCCTGCCTGATGGCACTGCGAGACTCGTTGACGCGGGACCAGCTCATGGTCCCAACCCTTCATCACTCATGATGACACGCGCGACTTCCGCGAAAGAAGTATCGCTATGCCGATGCCGAGACAGAAGATGGCCAATGCCGTCCCCCGATCCACAAGCACCCAAACGAACAGACTAACGAGGAGCGTGGTCCCACCGGTAATCCAGCTGGCAAATGGCCGGCCGAGCAACGTACGCATACTGCACCTCCTCGATCAGTTGTCATCTCCATTGTGGGCGCCTTGCTCACCGTTGTCAAATAAAAAAACCAGCCCGTGTGCTCCGCGGGCTGGTATATGACAATAAAATTGACGTATCACGCTTCTTGGAGGATGGCGATTTTCGCCTCCGTCAAAGAGAGATCTCTGATCGGCAAAATCTGGTCGAGCTGGCATTGCTTGATGAGATCTGCCGCTTTTCCGTGAACATTGATCATCATGATCTTGGCGCTATAGGTGGCCTGCATTTTTTTGACCGATATGATCGATCCCAAGCCGTCAGAATTCGCATGAGTCACGCCATCAAAATCGATGATAACCAAAAGGTTGCCTGCCTGGAGCACCTGCTCAATCTGCACTTTAACGCTGATGACGTTTCCGTGCTCAAGCGTGCCTTTTAGTTTCACGACTGTCACCCTATTGTCATGTTCGATATGGACTTTGCAAGGTGCCACTGTACAATCACCTCCTTCGGTTGCACTTTCAAGTTTCAAACAATCATACACCCAGTATACGCCTTTGTCAATCTCCTGGCCAAATAACAAATGCACGAATTGCGTATTATGTTTGCAGGCAGTACCATAAACTTACTAACCCCTAAATAAAGCATATATGAAATTAACAGAAAGCGCCCAAGCACCAAATTTTTCTGCTCAGGACCAGGATGGGCATACGCATACACTTAACAATTATTCGGGAAAATGGCTTCTGCTGTATTTCTATCCGAGAGATTTCACGCCCGGCTGTACGACCGAAGCCTGCTCGCTTCGGGACAACTTCAGCGAACTGCAAAAGCTGGCCACCGTCGTCGGAGTCAGTACGGACAGCGTCGACAGCCACAAGAAATTCTCCGAAAAATACCGGCTCCCCTTCACCCTACTGGCTGACGACGATAAAAAAATGACACAGGAATATGGCGCGGACGGTTTAATTTTCAACAAACGGACGTCATTCCTCATCGGTCCGGACGGGATGATCAAAAAAATCTACGAAAAGGTGAAGCCGGAACGGCACGCTGCGGAAATCATCGCTGACTTGAAAGCACTCCGATAAAAATTAACTTCTAAAACTTCCAAAGAGACGGGCGTACCCCGTCTCTTTTTTATCACTTGACGCGGAATCGGGCTTTGCGCTAAGATAAGCAAAATGTAAAAAACCCCAAACAGTACCACTTGATATATTAGTACCTTAAGTTGCAAGGAGGATTCAGTAATGCAGATCATTCACACCGACCAGGCGCCTGAACCGATCGGGCCCTATTCACAGGCCATTATGACTAATAATGGCTTCCTGTTCCTGTCCGGACAAATCGCTATCAAGGCCGGGGAAACTTCCCTCATCGACGGTTCTACTGTAGCCCAAGCACGGCTCATCTTCGACAACATCGACGCCATACTTGATGCGGCCGGTCTCACGAGAGCCAGTCTAGCCAGAGTCGAAATCCTGATGGCCGACATGGCCGACTTCAAGGCCGTCAATGAGGCTTATGGCGAATGGCTTGGTCTCCACCGACCGGCTCGCGCTGCATACCAGCCCGCCAAACTGCCGCTCGGCGCCAAGATCGAGATTATCGTCATTGCCGAAGTGTAAACACCGGCCACTATCACCTCAATCTGTATCAGACTGCAGCCCCTCACGGGCTGCTTTTTTATAACTTGACGGATTAACGCTTTTTGGCTAAGGTAATCGAATAACCAAAACAGAAACTGTTGTTTTTATTACTATCAACCCACGATCCACAGCCAATAGGAGGTATTTTATGGATCAGAGATTCCAGCAATTTGCCGAGGTATTGGTCAGGCAAGCGATCAAGGTCAGGAAGTATGAACTGATCTACGTCGACTCGATGTCCAACACCCCGATCGAGATGGTTCTCGCCGTCATGGACGAGATCAGCCGGGCTGGCGGCTTCGCCTACCCCGTCAGGCGCGACGAGCGCCTGCTGCGCCGGATGAACCTGGGAAGCGGCCTGCGGCAGCTCCGGTTCATGGCCGACCACGACATCATGATGATCAGGCGATGCGACGGAGGCATCATCTTCCGCGACATCGGCAACATTTTCCACAGCACTGACGTACCGTCGACAAAAACCCAGCGCTGGGCGAAATACTATTCCGGGCCGGTCATCAAGGTCCGTTCGCCGCGGCGTTGGATTCTCAGCCGCTGGCCCACTCCGGCCATGGCCCAGCTGATGAACATGTCGACTGAACAGCTGGAAGACCTGTTTTTCCGTGCCGTGCTGTTCGACTACCGTCGCATGGCTCGTGCCGCCAGACCGCTCAAAGAGCTGATGGAACGAACCGATCAGGTTCGCATCATCGGGCCGGGCGACACCGATCTGACCTTCAGCATCAAGGGCATACCGGCTAAATTGTGTGTCGGTGAACTGAACATACCGGACGGCGAAGTCTTCACCGCCCCGGTGCGCGACTCAATGAACGGAGTCATTCACTACAACACCAAGTCGGTGTCGCGTGAAGGATGCCTGTTTGAAGGGGTCCGCTTCGAAGTTGTTAGTGGCCGGATCATGAAGGCTACCTGTGACAGTGGCGATCAGAAGAAGCTGGACGCCATCCTGAACACTGACCCGGGTGCCCGCTATTTCGGTGAGTTCGCCTTCGGCTTCCATCCCATGATCGACACTGCGGTCGGCGAAACGCTTTTCGACGAGAAGGTCCGCGGCAGTTTCCATCTGACTCCTGGTAAGTGCTACAAAACCGCCTCCAACGGCAACTCAAGCAATATCCACTGGGACCTGGTATGTATCCAGCGCCCTGAATACGGCGGCGGCACCATCTCGTTCGATGGTAAAGTCATCCGTAAGGATGGGCTATTTGTCCCGAGAGCGCTCCAGGGCCTAAACCCTGATCGACTGCTGGCCGAATAGCTTTGCCCCCAACACCTCGCAACACTCGTTGCGCGGAAGGCCCCATAGCTTCCAACTATGCGGGCTTTTTTTATGCCAAAGGCCGGGACCTTTACATTTACCCTGCATTCAACTACTATAAGGATGTTAAAAAAAATAAGCTACACATATGGAAACACGAAGATATCATCCAGAACATTTATCCCAACCCGCAGAAACGCACGATACAGCTCGGGAACAATTGGAATCCGAACGTAACCGGCTGGCCATGTTGAAAACTTACCGCCAGACGCTGGAAATCGCTCCGACCACCAATCAATAACCCTACCGCCATGACTGAAATCCAAAAAACATGCCATGCGGTCATCGATCAGCTGTCATTGATGTACGATGATAAGGAACACCTAAAAAGCGAAGTTTCACAGCTTGGCTATACTCCGTCGCTCAAGCGAAGGCTACTTGATTTCCTGGACCGGGAAATTGCGCTTTCAGAAGAGCGCATCAAACAGCTGCAGACAGAAACAGTGGGAATGGATACCGAAGAAAACGAGGGGTAAGTAGGATGACAGCGCTTCAACACATACTCACGCCGGCCAGCTGCCGGCTGGATTTTCCCGTTAGAAATGAAATTTCTAACGGGGTTGCTTTTTTATCAAATTTGAGGGAAAATGTATATATTAGCCAGTTAATAATTATCTAAAAAACTATGAACAAAAAAACCTACTGGGCACTGCCGGTCATCGCGATTTTGGCCATTGCCTTTATCGTGTCCGGCTGTACAAGCTCCTCAGAAAAAGTCGCGGAAAAAGTAACGGAAAAGGCCATTGAAAAAGCCACCAACGGGGCAGCCGACGTGGATCTGGACAACAACAGCGTAACTATTAATACAAATGGTGGATCATACCAGGCAGGTGACGATGTAAAATTGCCGGACAGCTTCCCGTCAGACATCTATGTTATCAGCGGCACGATCAAAGCAGCCATGACTCAGCAAACAAACGACTCCTTCATTGTTTCCATTGAAACGTCCAAATCGGTCACTGAAGCAAAAACTGCCTACGAACAAGAAATAGCGGATAACGGCTGGACCATTACCACTAATATGCTCTATAGCGGTGCGGTCACCCTGATGGCTGAGAAAAGCAACCGGACTCTGGGCATTGGCATTTCCGAGCTCGATGGGAAAACCACGGTTAGTATCAATACCTCAACAACTCCCGCGGATACTACGGCTACCCCTGATGACAATTAACGGCCACGCTTGAGCACTAAATACTAATTTTCAATTCATATGCCGCTCGACCAACTCCAGAACCCAACGCCATCCTCTTCCGCGTCCTTACCGTCCGAAAACAGGACTCCCGCTGCCTCCCCAAAAAAACGCCATTTTTTCCGTAACCTGTTCATTACACTCCTGGTGATAATCGTCATCGTTGCCATTGGCGTATCCGCAACAGGCGTATATGCGGTCCCAGGAATATCCGGCATATTCGGCATGAACAAGCCGAAAGACCTGGGTGTCACATACAGTGCCGCTGACCTGACTACCCTCGGCCAAAAAATCCCCCTTACGATTTCCAAAGACCGAGTCAGTTATGGCGGTGATCCGGCCACAATCTTTACAGGCACCGTGCCGGTCGATACGCAGAACACTTCGGCAGAAATAACCGCATTCCTCAACCGCTTCAGCGTGGCCGGGGGGCCAATCAGCGACACGCAGGTACGGATGATCGAGGGCGGCGTCGAAGTATCCGGAATGTTGAACATGTACGTCAAAGCACCCGCCTACGCAAAAGTGATGATCACACGGACAAGCGAAAAGAGCGTGGCTATCGACATCCAGTCCGCCAAAATCGGCGCGATCAGCGTACCGGCCAACTACCTGAAACAGGCCAATGACTGGGCGAACAAGAAGGTAAATGAACGCATGGCCAGCACACCCGGATTCAGCATGACCCAACTCGAGTACCACGATGGATATGATATATTCAAGGGCTCTGTGCCAAAAGATGTAAAATCCGCAGCCGGCGGATGGACTGATCTTATCCTAAAATAAAATAACTAAAAAAATGATACGAGCCCCACGGTAACGGGGGGCTTTTGTCATAAATGCACGTTTTTACACGGACTGGAAAAAATAGTATAATTATCTTATTAATCATTGATTCAAAAACGTATGGAAACCCCCAACCAAACCCAACCTGACAATGAAATTAAAATCAAAAAGCTGCGACGCTTCAATATTATTATGGCCTTCCTCCATGCCATTCAGGGCGTGGTGATGCTGGTCATAAGCTCTGATTTTTCCCTGCCGGTCACCACGGCCTTCGTCAAAATGAACTTTGCGTCAGGCAAACTGGAGCCGGTAATAAATACTCTATTTGATCTGCGTATCGGCCCTCTCGTCGCCGCCTTCCTGTTCCTGTCGGCCATTGCACATTTTTGCATCTCACTCGTCCCCGGGATCAACGCCTGGTACAACCGCAACCTGCTCAAAGGCGCCAATTACGCCCGCTGGGTTGAATACGCCTTCAGCTCCTCAATCATGATGATTGTGATCGCCATGCTGGTCGGCGTGTATGACGGTATCGCCCTGATGCTTATCTTCTTCCTTAATGCCATGATGATCCTCTTCGGCTGGATGATGGAGTTACACAACCAAACAACCCAAAAAACAAATTGGACATCATATATTTTTGGCTGCATCGCCGGCATCATCCCCTGGGTGGCAGTCGGACTGTACCTCTTCAACGCGGGCGAAGGTGATGCAAAAGCTCCAACATTCGTCTACTGGATATACTTTTCTATCTTCCTGTTCTTCAACAGCTTTGCCATCAACCAGGTCCTACAATACAAAAAAGTCGGCAAATGGCGGGACTATCTGTATGGCGAGCGAGCATACATTATCCTGAGCCTGGTGGCCAAATCATTGCTGGCCTGGCAGGTGTTTGCCGGGACGTTGCGGCCGGTGTAACAAATGCGCATTTGGGACGTTGACCCGAAAATTCTCTGTCAGAAGCACCTGGTGGCCGAACACCGGGAGCTTCATGCAGTCTGGACGGTAATAACCAAGAATAGACAGGGCTACAGCAGCCATCCAGAAACTTTACGGTGGCATGGCAAACTGGCCGCTTTATATTACCGGCATGAACGGTTGGTGCGGGAATTTATCCGACGTGGATATCACCACTATACTCCCCTAAATAAAAAACTGGCCACAGGCAGTAAATTCCAGCGTCAATATGTGGACCACCCTCAAAAACAGCTTAGGATCCTCCGGGCCAAGCCGTGCGGCTGTCCGCATAAATAAAATAGCGGGCGTTCTCGAGATGAGTTCGCCCGCTTCGTATTGTCGGTGGATTACTACTCCACCAATTTAATAGTGCCAATCCGCTTCACCGTATGGAAATAACCTTCGAATTTACGGCGCATGCCGTTCGGCGCCATCTTGTCCGGCAACATCGCATAACCTGTGATCAGCCAGGATTCACGGCTACCGTCCTCGATAGCCAGCGAACTAATGCTGCACTTGAGCAAGAACCGCCCGCCGCCCTCGTCAGTCAAGTCGATGACGAAATCAACGTCATCGACAAGTTTCCGACCCTTGAGCAAGGCAATGCCCAAGTCAAGCTTGCTCGGGCCATTGTGGATGTCATACAGTTTTCCGGTTTCCATACAGAAACCTCCTTATAAAAAGAATGGGCGGTGAGTTGGTGCACCACCGCATAACACCCTTCTCTGCAGATCCTACAGAGGACCGCACCATACGATGCGGAATTGGAATCAATGAACAATAACCAGACATACTACCACTGGATTATGTTTTTGTCAACCCCCTAGCTGATCACCTGTCTTGACACCACTACATTCCTATGCTATTATTGAAAGCTTCTTTTTTTGGTATACTAGAAGCAACCCAATAGGGTTTTCGTACCTCACAACATTCAAGGATCAAGGAGGATCTTCATGAGTAAAACTCATGAATCAGCTCCAAAACCAACTCCACAAGAGCTGGAAATGGAAGCTACCCGTAGGCTGAATAAGGCTGGCTTTGACGAGGATGGCCTGCCAATTCGACCGCCCGAAAGCGTGGAAGCGTATCACCCGATAACGCCAATCCACACAATCGACCGTCAGGTGGCCGATCCGCAAGGAACGGCTTTCCTCACCCTGGCGGAACCGCCGCAATGGTAAAATGGTAATCAGAAGCATCTAGAACTTCTGACAACCGACCCTGGACGCATGACGCGACCAGGGTTTTTTATTTTAAATACAATTAACTAACCGCCCATGTAAAAAAATGTTACGAAAAAGGAGCGAAGAGGAGCGTTCCTGAAGTGTAACGAAAGGAGCCGATCCCACTCGAGTGGAGCGGTTGTGGGTCGGCAACGACGATGAGCCCTTTTGCGTTAATTTTTTGCCAGGGCGACGATTCTTTTCCGTCACTTTTCTTGTCGTCAAGAAAAGTGACAAGTAAAATATATCCCCACTACTCTTTAATTTTATCCTATTAGCTGATTATGATTATTTTATGGTAAAATATAGCCATATGAAACACGTCGTATTCTCGGGCATACAGCCCTCCGGACAGCTCCATATCGGCAACTATTTCGGTGCCCTGAAAGGGTGGCTGGAACTGCAGGCTGATCCGAATAATGACTGTATTTTCGCTGTAGTGGACTACCACGCCCTGACTGAGGGCCCGAAGCCAGCCGACCTGCGCCAGCGCATTTTTGACGTGTCTGCGGATTTCCTGGCTGCCGGACTGGATCCGCACCAGAGCACCATCCTCATCCAGTCATTCGTCACGGAGCACACCGACCTGGCCTGGATCCTCAATTGCGTCACCCCGGTCACCTGGCTTGAGCGCGTCCCGACATTCAAGGACAAAGCCCAGCAATACCGCCAGAACATCAACATGGGCCTCCTGGATTACCCAGTACTGATGACGGCAGACATCCTGCTGTACAAGGCGACAGTCGTGCCCGTCGGCCAGGATCAGTTTGCCCACCTGGAGCTGGCCCGAGAAATCGCCCGTGCGTTCAACGCCAAATACGGCCAGACATTCCCCGAACCCAAAGAGCGGATTACCCTGACGCCGAAAATCATGAGCCTGACCGACCCGACAAAAAAAATGAGTAAGAGTTATGGCGATAAATCATGCCTGTATATGAACGATTCGCCTGAAACCACAGCCGCGAAAATCAAATCTATGACCACCATCACCGGCGACGAAAAAGACGTGATCAGCGCCTTTCTCAACCTGACCAAGGAAATCCACCAGGAATTCAAGGACCTGGGCAAGAGATACCTGGCGGACCGCGAATTGCGTACTGAGGACGACCTGGAAAAACTGGACAAGAAATGGGGCGATGCCAAATTCAGGCAATTTATGGCGCTCTACAACTTTTATATGCTCCTGTACATCTTCGGCGAACAGGCTGACCGCAAGAAATTCCTGAGTGCACTGGAAAAGAATACCGTAAAATTTTCAGAATACAAACAGCTCCTGGCTGATAAAATATCCACCTACCCCGACTTCGTCAGCTTCAGAAAAAAGCGGGCCGAGCTGGTCACCCACCCGGAAAAAGTCTGGGACACGCTGCGTCATGGGAGCGAACGGGCCCATGCCATCGCCAAACAAAACATCTCTGAGATCAGGCACAAAGTCGGATTGACGTAAATCAACGCTGAATGAGCCCTGGACTACCCTTGACCAGAGGGTTGTTTTAACGTACAGTACGGCAAAAGATAGCTCATTACCAATTTCCAAAAAAGCGAGGTTTACATGGTATTCGAAAGACACGTCATCACCAATGACCATAAACAATTGCGTCGTGATCCGCTGACGGGTCGTTGGGTAAAATTAATCCCAACTGGCGACAAGCGGTTACGGGAAATTTTCGGCCGTTGGCGTTCACGGAACAATAACGCAATCACCCCGACACATGTCGAGGGGTGCTATTGTTGTCCCGACCATCCTGAACTCACCAATCCCCCGATTCTCCACCAATACACGCCGCATGGCACGTTGACAGTGACGACTCCCAAGCAGGACTTGAATGTTACAATTTTCGAGGAGCCCGTCCGCGAACCAGACGGCCTCTACGACCGAATGACGCCTGTCGGCATCGACGAAACCATCATCATGGGAGATAACCATGCCGTCCGGCTCACGGAATTACCGGCAGATTTTCTGTCCGCCAGCCTGTCGGTCTGCCGTGACCGGATACGCGACCTGAACCAGAACCGGTGCCTCCAAAATTTCATGTTTTGGACCGAAGGCAACTACTACGACGAATCCATGGGGACATACAGACATCCCTGTTGGCACATCAACTCAGAAGCGCATGTTCTCAGAAGAATTGAGGAAGAAATCGGGGGGTGTATGCACTATTACTTCCCGCCCCAGGAGAAAGAACGCTGCCTGATCTGTGACCTGATTCGGTTTGAACAGGAAAAATCGGTGAGAGTCATTTGGCAAAGTGACCACCACCTGGTCTGGGCGCCGTATGCTGCTCGCTACCCATTCGAAATTTGGATCGCCCCCCTCCGACACGGGGCTTTCTTCCAGGAAAACCCCGAAGTCCGCGATCTGTCCATGCTGATAAAGCGCGCACTCACTCAGCTTGAGGGTTACTTCGGCCCGCATTACTTGTACACAGTCACTCTGCATAGCGGGCCCAGAAAATTCGGCTCCTATGATTCCGAAAAAATCGCACAGGCCTACCATTGGCGCCTCAGGATTGTACCGTTTCTCGGTCCGAGCTCGATGCGGGCTCATGTTAAGGGAGAAAACGAACACGTGGTATTCCCTGAAGTGGCGGCACGCCTCCTCATGATGCCCTCTCAGGACATCGAGGCCTGGCTCCAAGCTAAGGATGAATGAGCTGTGTCATCAAAAATTGCACACTAATGCCCAAAAAAACGCCCGCCTGCTCAGCAGACGGGTTTTTATTTTTTAACGAATTACGCCTTTCCTACGTACTCGCCCGTTTCGGTACTCACTACCACCATCTCGTCCTGTTTGATGAATAGCGGCACGTTGATTTCCAGGCCGGTTTCCAGCGTGGCCGGTTTCAAAACCGAACCCTGCGCCGTATCGCCCCTCACGCCCGGTGCGGTCATGGTCACTTTCAGGGTAATTTTTTTCGGCAATTCTATCGCGATCGGCGCATCATTGAAATTCAAAACCTCAACCTCAGTATTTTCCTTGAGATAATCCTTCTTCTCGCCGAGCTGCGCTTCTGTCACGAAAAACTGATCATAGGTCTCCGCATCCATGAAGAAATAACGATCCGCTTCACGATAGAGATAATTAGCTTTGGACTTGCGGATATCAGCCTCTTCCAGTTTTTCCTGGCCTTTAAACGTCTCCTCCAAAACCCGGCCGGTTTTGAGGTTTTTCAGGGACGTCCGCATAATCCCTTTTGACTGGGCCATTTTTATGAAGCTATGCTTCATGACTACATACGGATCGCCCTGGTAAACCAAATAGGCGCCAGCGCGCAAATCGTTGATGGATAGCATAAATTATCGGGTCGTATAGGGAATCAAAGCCATAAACCGGGCCCGTTTGACTGCCTGGGCCAGCATCCGCTGGTGTTTTGAGCAGATTCCGGTTTTCTTTCGGGGTAAAATCTTTGCATACGAAGAAAGATATTTCTGCATGACCCTGACCTCTCGATACTCCAGATCATCGATGCCGTTCGTACAGAAATGGCACGCTTTATTCACGACTGGGCGGGGATTATTATTCTTGTTATTTCTCATCATTGGCATAAGTGTTCAGGTATTAAAATGGTATGTCCTCGACATTGATTTCCGGCTCTCCGGTTGGAGGTTCCGGCTGGGTCGCCTCATCAGAGGCTGGAGCCACAGCAGGACCGCCGGACTGGCCGGCCCGATCAAGCATGATTACGTTCTCAGCGACAATCTCCGTGCGGTACTTCTTCTGGCCCGACTGGTCGTCCCATGAACGTGTCCGCAGACGGCCTTCGATATAAATCTTACTGCCCTTTTTCACGTACTGCCCGACAATGTCAGCCAGCTTCCGCCAGACAACCACATTATGGAATTCCACTTCCTCTTTCTTTTGGCCGGATGCCTGGTCAGTCCAGCGCCGGTTAGTGGCGACACCGATCGTAGCGACATTCTGGCCATTGGGCGTGGTCCGTACCTCCGGGTCCCGGGTCACGTTGCCGATAAGCATGACTTTATTGAGGTTCATATTGGTATAAATTTAAATCTCTTCTTTAAGGATATCATCCAGCTTCTTGTCCAAATCCTCCAAGCTGATTTTCTGCTCCTTATCCTTGTCTTTCGGTTTGGCTGGCTCTTCTGCCGGTGCCGGAGGTGCTGCGGCAATTTTATCCTCTGCCCGTTCGCGCGCCATGCGCTGTTCAACCTTCTCCTGGACCATCCGCTCTTCGGCAATCTGCGCCGCCGTCTTGATCGGCTTCTTGATCATCAGGTGCCTGATCAATTCGGTCATCAGACGGAATTGACGGTCGAGCTCCTTCAGCTGGGACTGCTCCATGTCAAATTCCACGCAGACGTACGTACCGTACGTTTCGTGATTTATCTCATACGCCAGTTTGTGCTTGCCCAGCGACTCCTGCTTGGTTACCTGGCCCTGGTGCTTGGCGATTAGATCGAGGGTCTTTTTTACGGCTGCCTCCTCGCCGGCTTGGTCGAGCTTCGAGCTCATCATGACCAATAGCTCATAGTGCTGCATATAGTATTTTCTTAACCCTGCCTGGCTGCTGTGGTGACCGGGGGCTGGCACCACGTGGATAAAAAAACAGCCAAAACAAAGCTTAATTAATTTGTCCATTAGAGTTTAGCACAGGTCTACCGGGCTGGCAAGGCCCAGACTGCCCTATTCGCGCCGACATCTGATATAATGGATATATGGCTACACAATACGCTTTTATCCTCGGTAAAAACCCCATCCTGTCCGTGGCAGAAATATTCCGGCGGGCGACAATCGAATCCGCTTCCTTTACCATCGTCGAATTGACCAGCCAGGCACTGATCGTGCAGGCCGGCCGGCATATTGACGCGGCAGCCTGGCAGGCGGCGCTAGGGGGCTGTATTAAAATCGGTGAAATTATCAATACCTACGATAACCTCAAGCACCTGCTGGCAAACATGTCGTCAGAGTACCTGACGGGCCACATGTTCCCCGAGCAGGAGAAAAAAATTATTTTCGGATTCAGTCTCTATGGCGACCCGGTCATCCGCGAGCAAAAGAAATTTCTAGCCGCCGGACTGACCATAAAAAAGGCGCTCAAAGGGTCCGGCCGGAGCGCTCGACTACTGACCGGCAAGGAGCCTGCCCTGTCCAGCGTCCAGGTTGACAAAAACAACCTGCTCACGCGCGGTGCCGATTGTCTGGTCATCGCCAGCCTGAATAAAATCTACCTAGGCAAAACGCTGACCATGCAGGATTACGAGGATTATTCGGAGCGAGATTACGGGCGCCCGCAGCGCGATGCCCGGTCAGGCATGCTCCCCCCGAAACTGGCGAAGATTATGATCAACCTGGCCGCTATTCCCCACGACCAATATATCCTTGATCCATTCTGCGGTTCCGGAACGATCCTCCAGGAAGCGCTGGCCATGGGCTATCACCGGGTGGCGGGCAGTGACATCAGCTCAAAGGCTGTAATGGATACGAAACAAAATCTGGCCTGGCTGGCTTCCCAGCGCCAGCTGCCCCAGACTGACATCGTCCTGGACCAGGCTGATGTCAGGAAGCTGGGAAGCACCATCACCGACGGATCGGTCGATGCCATCATCACCGAACCGTTCCTCGGGCCGCCGCTGACCCCCCATACCCCCATCATCAACATCCTGGCCATCATCCAGGAACTTGAGTCTCTGTATATGGACGCGTTTAAAACTTTTTCAAAAATCCTCAAACCGGGCGGGAAAATAGTCATCGTATTCCCGCTGATCAAGACCGCCCACGGCATTTTCAGTTTACGCATCCTGGAACAGCTGACCGCTATGGGATTCATGCGGATGAATCCAATCCCCGATGAGGCGTCGCTGTTCGCGAAAATCGGCCCGACGGCACGGGGCTCCATCCTGTACCACCGCGAGGGACAGATGGTGGAACGGGAAATCTTTATTTTCCAGAAAAAAAGCTAGGGCTCCGGCGTACCCTAGCATACAAACATACTCTGTTCTGAAAATCTTCAATCGAGAAGATAATCACGCTCCTTTCATACTTCCAGAGGGTTGATTTTGGCGCTGCTGGCCACCTCCAGAAGGTAGGGTGAGGGCTACCCACCCCACAGGCGGGAATGCGCTGATCTGCAGCGGATCCCCTTGATATGGACGAAACGTCCCACCACCTCCTTTCAAAGGAACAAGTTCTCGCTTCTGAGATACATGACGTACATCATCGAGTACCTCCTTTGTGTGCGCCGGATTGCGGTGGCCGAACAGAAGGCTTCACCTTCTGTTGTTCTCGAATCTTGCGAGTTCGCGCGACAAGATGATTGTCCTCCCTGTCGCCTTTGTCTTTACACGTACTATCCTCCTATCTCTTTACGAGTTAAAGGACTTTTACTCATCGCAAGGAAACCTACTCCCATTATAGTACTCCTGCAAACAATAAAAAGTCGTGTCAAGGCTTATTGGCTCCGTTTCGGTTTCGGTAAAAGAAAATTCCGCTAACTGAGGGGAAAATCAAATCCTGAAATACATCGTATCCCCGTCCTGGACAATATATTCCTTGCCCTCTGTCCTGGTTTTCCCAGCCTCGCGGGCCCCCACCTCGCCTTTGCAAGCCACCAGATCCTGCCATGGCGTGACTTCCGCCCGGATAAATTTCTGCTCAAAATCAGTGTGGATCGCCGCCCCAGCCTGTGGCGCTGAAGAACCTCTTTTCACGGTCCAGGCCCGTGTTTCGTCCTCTCCTGCCGTCAGAAATGTAATTAAATCTAAGGCTGTATACGCGGCGGTAATGAGGCGGTCCAAGCCGGTTTTCTCCAACCCTAAAGTGTGTAAATACTCTCTGGCGTCTGCCTCAGACATTTCAGCCAGCTCTGATTCGACTTTCGCGCTGATAACCACATAGCCCGGCACTTCCTTGGCTGCTTCGGATTCGTCGACATTCAGTACCCGCATCATCGGCTTGACGGTCAATAAATTCAGGTCCCGGATGGACAGCTTCTCATCGTCGGTCATATCCGCCTCAGATAATAGCTTCCCTTCATCCAAAATGTGTTTTACTTTTTGATACACAGCAAGCATCTTCACGGCTTCTTTGTCCCCGCTTTTTGATTTCGGTCCCATGTCTGACAAACGTTTCTCGACGGTAGCCAGGTCGGCGTAGATCAATTCCAGCCTGATCGTCTCCTCGTCTGATTTCGGGTCGACCTTATTCGCGACATGGATGACATTCGGGTCGGAAAATTTCCTTACCACCTGGCAGATGGCGTCGACCGTCCGGATATGCGACAAAAATTTATTCCCCAGTCCCTCGCCTTTGTGCGCCCCGGCGACCAGGCCGGCAATGTCCACAAACTCGACAACCGTATTGATAATCTTTTTGGAATTATAGATTGCCGCCAGCTTGTCCAGCCGCTCATCAGGCACCGCCACAGTCCCGATGTTCGGGTCTATGGTGCAGAACGGGTAGTTTGAGGCGTCGACCTGCTTCTTAGTCAGCGCTTTGAATAATGTCGACTTGCCGACATTTGGCAATCCGACGATGCCGATGGAAAAACTCATATGGGAGTATTCTAACAGTTTATGGCTTTTTTTAAAAGCGGTGCTTTATATTAAATAAAAAAACATCTATACTATACTCATGCAACCCCGATTCTACATGCCAGCGGTAAAAGTAGCCAACGACACTCTTATCATTGCCGATAAGGATATTATCCGACAAGTAACTGACATCCTGCGACTGAAAAAAGACGATGTTTTTTTCGTGTTCACCCCCCAAGCCGAATACGAACTGGCCATAAAAAGTATCTCGGATTCCATCATTGAAGCTACGATCATCGAACAGCGACAGGCAGAACGGGAACCGAAAAAGAAGCTTATCCTGTACCAGTCATTGCTGAAAAAAGACAAATTCGAATGGATCCTACAGAAAGGCGTAGAACTCGGCATCCATGCGTTTGTGCCGGTAGTCAGTGACAATAGTATCACCCGTGAAATATCGGGCCACAAGCTTGAACGGTATACTAAGATCATTACCGAAGCGACTGAACAGTGCGGCGGCATACATATCGCCCCACTGGACCCATTAATGAAATTTGAGGATGCCATATTGCATGTCGCTGAACAACCCGGCCAAAAACTCATTGCATGGGAAGGGCAGACTAAAAACCACCTTCCAGACATACTCGACAGCACCACGGCCGTCTATCATCTTTTCATCGGGCCTGAAGGCGGCTATTCGCCGGATGAGGTGGACTTTGCCGGACAAAACGGGCTAACTACAGTCAGTTTGGGGCGGAGGATTCTACGGGCAGAAACTGCCTCAATCGCCGCTGCTGCACTGATTCTTCTGAAATAACCAGCAATATGGTATACTATATACACATTTTTATTAATAAAAAATAATATGTTTGAAAACGTTTCTCGTCCGCAGGGCCAGGCACCCCAATCCCCGGAACAGCCGAAAAATTGGGGCCCATGGAAGCCAGTCGACCCAAATGCCAAAAAGACTGCCGGCCTGCCTAGACGCGAGGCTGGTCCGATGCCGCCTCCGCCAATGGGTTCAAATCCGATCGTTCCGCCACCTCAAAACCCTTTGGTGAATATGCCGAGAAACCTGAACGTACCCGGCACCGATACGCCGGAACCGCCACGCCACAGCCGAAGCAAGATGATCATGATCGGCCTGATGATTTTTGCCGTCCTCATCGTTCTGATTGCAGCGGCGATCTTCCTGTTCAGCAAATACAGCAAATCAAACACGAATAATTCAAATAATGAGAATACTGCGATAAATGAAAATCTGAACACAAACCAAAATAGCAACAGTAATTCAAATCTGAACACAAGCCGTAACCTGAACAGTATTTTCAATGCCAACACATCAAACTCTAATACCTCACTTAACACCAATGCCGCGTCCAACGTGAACATTGCGGGCAACCTGAACATTAACGTGAACCAAAATACCAACGCCAGCTCCAATAGTAACACAAATCTCAACGCGAATATAAATGGTAACACCAACAACATCCTGGATTCCGACAATGACGGTTTGACGGACGAACAGGAAGAGATCTATGGTACGGACCGGATGAATCCCGACACGGATGGTGACGGCTACCTGGACGGCGCTGAAGTGAAGGGCGGCTACAACCCGCTTGTCGGCAGCGGAGCCAAGCTCAATCCGTAACTAAAAACTGAAAATAAAATTAAAGGTCCGCCTCATCGGCGGGCTTTTTATTTCCTGCTCCGGATCCAGTCCTTCAGTGCCGGCTTTAACCACGGGAAACCAAGTTGTTTCGTGGGGATATCCTTGGGCGCAAACCACCTGTATGCACTGACGTCATCCTTTGCGACTAACCGTCCGGAGTTGATTTTCGCCAAATAGACTACATTCAACGTATAGACATCATACCCATACCGGTATATGTCGATATACATACCGAAAAAACGGATATCAGCTAATGTCACGCCCAGCTCCTCCTTCATTTCGCGCCGCAGTCCGTCGATAGGAGGTTCGCCGTCATCCAAAAAACCGCCGGGGGTGTCCCACCAGCCTTTCTTTGGATCCACTGCACGCTTCACTAATAGCACTCGCCCAAAACGATCCTCAAAAAGGGCTGATGCGGTCGGTTTGGAATTCTGGAAAAATTGGAATTTGCAATGAGCACATGCTAAAATTCCTTTACGATTCTGCCTGCGATATGCCTCTCCGCATCGCGGACAAAATTTGAAAAAATTATTGGCGCTGTATTTCATATGCACGTAAGACATTCTGTAAAAGCATAGCTACAGTCATCGGACCGACGCCCCCCGGCACGGGCGTAATCCAGCCTGCCACCTCGGCCACACCCGCAAAATCAACATCCCCGACCGCTTTTCCGTTCAACCGGTTATAACCGACGTCAATGACGATGACTCCCTTTTTCATCATTTCTTTTTTGATGAACTTCGGCCGGCCGATCGCTACGATGACAATATCAGCTGACTGAATTTTTTCAGTAAGCCCGGCATCATCCGGACCACGATGTTCCACCTGGCATCCAACCTGGGAAAACATATACTCGATCGGTTGGTAGAAAACTTTGCTGTTGGAGATAATGACCGTCTTTTTGCCGGACAAATTTTCTCCAGTATTTTTTACCAGCTCCACAATCCCTGCCGCAAGCCCAGGCACCAATCCTGGACGGCCATGGAGCTGGGACTGGATGTTTGCCGGATGGAATCCGTCAACATCCTTGATGGGTTTGATGGCACTGATTATCTTGTCCGTATCATA
>JBAYGJ010000010.1:0-26497 GCA_041666685.1 Patescibacteria group bacterium
GAACATCACCTCGGCCTTATTGTCCTCGACTACCTCCAGCTGATGCAGGGTACTACGGGCACTGATAATCGCGTGCAAGAAATCAGCGAAATAACGCGCTCATTAAAAGCCATCGCCCGCGAACTTAACGTCCCAGTCCTGGCTCTCTCCCAGCTATCCCGCGCGGTGGAATCCCGGCAGCCGCCCATCCCAAAACTGGCCGACTTGCGTGACTCTGGCTCCATCGAGCAGGACGCGGACGTGGTCATGTTCATCTACCGTGAATCAGTATACAAGAAAGACCTGGATCCGGCCCGGAAAAATATCGCCGAAATCCATATCGCCAAACACCGCAACGGCCCGACCGGCGTGGTGCAGCTGTACTTCGATGAAAATAAGGTAAGTTTCAAAAACCTGGAACGCAAATCAGACAACGAGCCCTCATTTTAACCATTCCCATGTTCGATAAGATCAAACAACTGAAAGAATTACGAGACCAGGCCAAGCAGATGAAGGAGATGCTCAGCCAGGAGTCAGTCGTCGGCGAGGGCGGCAGCGGGAAAGTCACCATCGTCATGGACGGCAACCAGGAAGTGCTGTCAGCCAGTGTCGATCCGTCCCTGTTCCAGACCGAGTCCAAGGAAAAGCTGGAACAATACATCCGAGAAGCAACTAATGACGCGATAAAAAAAGTCCAACGGGTCATGGCCCAAAAGATGCAAAGCATGCCGGGCTTTAACCTGCCAGGTATGTAACCATGAATACCTACCCCGACCCAATAAAAAAGCTGGTCGACCTGCTGACAAAACTCCCCGGTCTTGGGCCGAAATCAGCCGAGCGGATTGTGTTCCACCTGCTCAAAGACAATGGTGAATTCAGCGCCAGCCTGACCAAAACGGTGGCTGAGCTGAAAAAATCCGTCGTTACCTGCCAGCGTTGCTATAACATCTCTGCTACAAATCCCTGCCCGCTGTGCTCCGACCAGACGCGGGATCAGGGTACTCTTTGCGTGGTGGCCGGACCGCCTGACGTACTGGCAATCGAAAAAACCGGAGAATTCCATGGTGTCTACCACGTACTCGGCGGAGTACTGAACCCCGTCGAAAACGTGACCCCCGACCAATTGACCATCAAACAACTCATCAACCGGATCGAACGTCCATCTCCAAAAATCAAGGAAGTAATTATCGCCACCAACCCAGACCTCGAAGGGGAATCGACCGCCATGTACCTCGCTCGCCAACTCAAAAATACCCCCGTCCGGGTGACCCGCCTGGCCAAAGGCCTGCCGATGGGCTCCGATCTCGAATACGCCGACGAAATCACCATAACCAGCGCGCTCAAAGGCCGACAGGCGGTCTAACATACAAAAAAACACGTAACAGTTTATTACGTGATTTTTTATGTATCCTAAATGGTAATTTTGTCGATTTTGACGGTCGTATAGTTCTGGCGGTGTCCGCGAGTGCGGCGGTAGCGTACCTTATTATGGAACTTGACTACCATAACTTTTTTAGCTTTCATCTGTCCGGCGACAGTTGCTGTTACTGACGCGCCCTTCACCAGCGGGTCACCAAGTTTATTCACCTGCCCGTCAGAAACGAGTTGCACTTTGTCAAAAGTAACCTTCGTATTTGGTTTAGCGTCAAGCTTTTCGACCCGGAGCGTCGCTCCTTCGGTCGCTTTGTATTGCTTTCCACCGGTGGAAATGATGGCGAATTTCATAGTATCCGTAATAAAAAAATATCAATTAATCATGCGTGCTGGTAGTGTATCAGACTGCCTATTTCTTGTCAAAGTCTATTACTACCGCATCACCGACAGCAAGCCTCCGATTGAGGGAGGTTCCGCCGATGATTTCCAAAACATAGTCAGCGTCGACTTTTGGGTCGACGGATAGCTCGCCAGGCTTTGCCGATGGGGCAATAAATACGACTTTATTGTTATTGATCCATATGATATCGAGACTGATCAGGGTGTCCTGCATGGTGAATACATACCGTCCCGCAGCGGGGAAGATGAATAGCATGCCTTTGTCGGCATCGAGATATGAACGTTTTGACAATCCCTTTGCCCTGGCGGCATCCGTTTTCGCCAACTCCACCTTGAAGGCGGCCCCCCTGATCGTAACGACTCCCGTCTCTTTTACCACCGTCTTGAGATAGTACGGCATTTCATCAGAAATACGGCTGCCTCCAGAAAACCAAAAAATAACTCCAAATACAATAGCTACGAAAAGAATGATTATTGTACTTTTACTGATCATACCATTATGAATTAGGGGATATTTTTGTCCGATACCGCCGGACCACGGTCAACCCCAATAGTACCATGACGCCGACGAGAACGAACAGGGCGATAAGTTTTTGGCGTGTCCCGGAAAAAAGCGCTACTGCGCCAAACCCCAGACTTATCGTATAAAGCAGTAGTACCGCGCCACGGTGCGATACGCCGATATCCAGCAGACGGAAATGCAGATGCTTGCGGTCGGCCGTGGAAAAGGGGGATTTCTTCTCAATAAAAAGCCTTCTGACAATCACCCAGGCTACGTCCAAGATGGGGACCCCCATGATCAACAGGGCTGTGGCGATTTTGGCGCCTGATATGATTGAAAGAGTACCAAGCATAAACCCGACAAACAGACTGCCTCCTTCCCCCAAGAAAATTTTTGCCGGATGGAAATTAAACAGCAAAAAACCCAGACAGGCGCCTGCGAATATTGAAGCCAACAGGGCCGTTTCCGGCTGGGCTACATCCTTACCCAGGCTCAAGAAAAAAAGAATGATCGAGCCGATCACTCCGATCCCGGACACCAGTCCATCCAGCCCGTCCAGAAATTTCGTCGTGTACATCATGCCCATTAGCCAGGCAAACGCAAACAAGTCCGCCCACAGGGTCACATAATACGGAACTCCATTCATTGAAAACATGCTCCAAGTAACGCTGTCGAGACGAATAACCCCGCCAAAAGGATTGGTGATGTAGGTAACACCGATACCGGCACCTACGACCGCAAGGCAAGCCAATACTGGCCAGACAATCTGCCGACCCGGCTTCAAATGAAAACGGTCATCCATATATCCGCCCACCATCAGCATCAAGCCGGCCAGCCCTATCCCTACTAAATACTTTGGCAGCAAATATCCGCCGAGTAATCGGTTGGAAAATACGGCGTACCCAAGCGTGACCAGGCAAGCAGCCAAAAAAATCGCTACCCCGCCAAGCAAAGGGATGGGCTGTGACTGAACTTTCCGTTCTGGGGCCACATCAGGCCGGTCCACGATATTGCGGCGTATCGCCCATTTCCTCACAATCATCGTCAAGAGTACCGAAGCTACCGCAGTGGATAAAAACGGGACGATATACGATTGTACATTCAAAGAATTATCCATGTCGTTTATCAAGAAATGTCTGAAGAATCATTGAAGCGGCCGTTTGGTCAATGGTTTGCCGTGTTTTCTTTACCGACCAGCCCGCTTGCTTTTTGATGCTGCTGGCCAAAGCGGTCGTAAAACGTTCATCCTCATAGTCGATCCTGATCCCAGTTATGCGGGATAATCGATCAGCCCATTCCTTGACGACCGTTGCTTTCTCGCCCATTTTTCCGTGCTGGTCCAACGGCAACCCTACCACGATCGATTCAACACCTTCCTTTTTGCAGATGCCGCCAATAATTGCCATACTCTCTTCGGACCCGACATTTTGTACAGTCTGAAATGGAAATACAAACTGGCCGTCATCACTGGACAAAGCCAACCCGATCCTGGTCTCGCCGAAATCGATGCCTAATATTTTACCCATACAATGAATTATTCTTGGGTGAGTATACGATGGCCTGTTTCGGTCACGGCAATCGTATGTTCAAAATGGGCGGAATAAGCCCCATCGCTGGTCACGATCGTCCAACCGTCTGATAACGTAATCACGCCATCGCCGCCGATATTCACCATTGGCTCAATGGCAATGACCATCCCGGCGCTTAACCGTAAACCGCGTCCGGGCTTGCCAAAATTCGGTATCTTCGGCTCCTCATGTACGGCGTAACCGACACCATGGCCGACCAGGCTCTTGACGACCGAGAAGCCAAACGACTCGGCATACTGCTGTACCGTGTGTCCGATATCACCGAGTGCCACTCCCGGCTTTACAAGGGCAATAGCCCTATCCAAAGATTTTTTAGTGACTTCAATTAATTTTTTTGCTTCAGGGGAAACTTTCCCGACTCCCACGGTCACGGCCATATCGGTAAAAAGCCCCTGGTATTCCAAACCGATATCGACTCCCACAACGTCCCCTTCTTTTATTTTCCTTTTTGTCGAAGGAATGCCATGGACCACACCCTCATTGATGGAGATACAGGCAGAAGCCGGGTAATCATTGTACCCCTTAAAAGACGGCTGACCGCCTGATTCGGCAATCAAGTGCTCAGTCAATTCATCCAGGGTGGCCGTGCTGATACCGGGCCGCACAGCAGACGCGACCTGGTGCACCACGTGCGCCAGTCTTTTGCCGCCCTCTATCAGTTTGGCGATATCCTCTGCATTCTTTATCCTAATCATGTGCTGAAAATAGTTTCAAAATATTCTTAAACACAGCCTTCACCGGCGGTTCACCGTCAACTCTCACTAATATGCCCATTTTTTTATAATACAGTATTACCGGTTTCGTAAGTCTGGTATAGCTGGCCAGTCTTCTGGCAATTGCCTGCGGCTTGTCATCTTCCCGCTGGATTATCTGGCCGCCGCATGATGGGCATACGGTTCCTTTCAGTGGGACATTAACACCAGCAATGAATATCCGATTGCACTCCACGCAGGTTCGCCGCAATGAGAGGCGCCTGACCGTCGTAGCGCGGGAGATAGGCATATCGATAACCGTCGTTAGCCGCCGCCCAAATTTATTAAACAATCGGGTCAAGGCCCTGGCCTGGGTAATAGTGCGCGGGAAACCGTCAAACACAATCCCCTGAGTTTTTTTTACCCGACGCAGCGCCTTCTCCAAAATCCGGATAACCAGCGCATCCGGAATCAACGAGCCCTTTGTATTGACCAGGTAATGAATCCGCCTGCCGAGCGCAGTTTGTCCCTTGGCCATGCTCCGGAAGATTTTCCCGGTTTCAATATGCGCCAGCTTGAATCTGCCTGCCAGCAAACTGGCCTGCGTGCCTTTTCCAGATCCCTGCGGACCCAAAATGAGAATATTCCGTATAGGCGTGGACATAGGTTAGACGCTTACCTGCTTGATAATACTGTTCACCTGCCTGTCCAGATCATCCAGCGTACCGGTATTCACAACCGTATAATCAGCCATAGCAATAGGTCCGGCCTTCTCTATCTTTTCAATCTCAGCAATATCCCGGCTTTGCGCTTCAGTCCGGGAAAAAGACCGGTACTTCATCTTAGGGTCATCCTTATATTTCGACCGCCGGTCCTCCAACCGGGCATATCTTGTCTCCGGTGGTGCGTACACAGCCACGACAATCAGGCTTGAGCCGAATTTTTCCTTGAGCACCTTATACTCAGACCAACTGTACAGGCCGTCGGCCAGGACATCATCCCCGTCAGCGAGCAGCTCATCGATCTTTGGAATATTCAGAATCGCGAAAGCAGCCATCCCGTGCTTGGCACGGAATTCTTCTCGGATCGGACGCTCATTTTCCTCCTTTGGTTCAAGCCCCCGCCGCTTGACTTCATCAAGCGTTATCTGGCCAAAGCGCAGATACGAATACCCGCTGGCGACAAACCGGTCAGCCACTTCGCTCTTCCCGGCACCGCACATGCCGACTAAAGCGATTATTTTATGTTGTTTATTCATATGGTTCCATTATACCGTATTTTTATCATAATAAAAAATCAGGAAGAAGGCCATTCTCCCGCGACGCTCCCATCGGTCAACGAATTGAACGTCGTTAAAACCCCTCGTAATTCCTCATGACCAGCTGGGACTCGATCTGCTTGACCGTCTCGATAACAACGCTAACCACGATCAGTAAACTCGTACCGCCGACGACTAGCGAAGTTGAATTGGTCATTGATTGGACGATGTTCGGCAGGATCGCGATAATGCCGAGAAACAAGGCACCGCCTAAAATGATGCGGTTAGACACGTAACCGAGAAAGTCAGACGTGGGTGTCCCTGGCCTGATGCCGGGAATGAAGCCGCCCTGCTTTTGCAAATTTTCCGAAATCTGCGTCGGATGGAAAATGACTGCCGTATAAAAATACGTGAACGCCACCACCATGACGAAATACATGATGGCATAAAATAACTGGTTTTGGAAAAAATCTATCACCCATTGACTGACAGAGGCGACCATCGCGGACGAAGAACTGACAAAAAATTGGGCGATCATGGGCGGGAACAAGATGATAGAAACGGCAAAAATGATCGGTATCACACCCGCTTGGTTGATCTTGAGCGGCAAAAATGTGTTAACGCCGCCGTACGTACGATTGCCGCGTATACGCTTGGCATAGGAAACGGGGATATTCCGCTGGCCCTCAGTGATGTACACAATGCCCGCGACCGTGATCAGTCCAATGACAGCGAAGATGATCAGCCCGCCGATTTTCGTGATATCAAAAGTGGCGAATGTCTGTTGAACCGTAGTGGGTACACGGGCGACGATACCGGCAAAAATCAGCAGTGAAATACCGTTACCGATGTGCTTTTCGGAAATCAATTCACCGATCCACATCAGGAACATCGTGCCGGCGGTAATCACGATGAGCGTAGTCACCAGTTGCATGATGCCCATCGAGTCGACGATTCCCTGGCCAGATTGATTTAAAAACTTAATCATGGCAAAAGCCTGCATCATCGCCAATGGCACCGTTAGGATGCGTTGGTATTGGTTAATCTTCTCACGGCCAGCTTCTCCTTCTTTCTGCATTTCTTCAAGTTTCGGAATGACCATGGTCAATAATTGGAAAATGATCGACGCCGTGATGTATGGCGCGACACCCATCATGACGAGGGAAAAATTTTCCATGCCGCCACCAGAAAAAATGCTCAACAGGCCGAGTATCTGGTTGGATTGGAAAAGGTTCTTCAAACTCTCAATATTGACCCCGGGAATCGGGATGTGGGCAGCCACACGAAAAATCAAAAGCATCGCCAGGACAAACAGTATTTTGTTCCGGAGTTCCTTTACCTTCCAGATTTGGCTAATCTTCTCCCACATGGCTATAGTATATGCCTAATTAAGCCTTTTGTTTATCCTCAGGTTTTGCGACCACTGACGTAATAGCCTGGCCGCCGGCTTTGATGATGGCTTCTTTTGCCGACTTGGAGAAAGCTTCGGCAGTCACGAACAGCTTCTTCTTTACCGCCCCGGTACCGAGGATTTTCACCGACTGCTTCCTGTCCCCGATCAACCCAGCGTTGACGAGCCGTTCTTTATTGATGACAGAACCTGCTTCAAATATTTTTTCCAGCTGCCCGACATTGATCGGGACATGTCGCGGGAAAAAAGAAGTGAAGCCCCTGGACTTGGGGAGCTGCTGTAAAAACATCTTTAACCCGCGGCGATACAAGTTTTTTCGTCCACCGGAGCGAGACCGCTGGCCTTTGGACCCCTTGCCGGCTGTCGTCCCATGACCTGAAGCGTCACCGCGTCCGACTACTTTCCGTTTTTTAGTCGGATAGGCCTTTAAATTGGATAAATGTAATGCCATAGTTATTTGGTTGATTTTAGGTTCCTAATTTTCGCGATCTCATTCAATTTCTCCAAGGCCCCCAGGGTAGCCATCACGTTATTGACCTTGTTCTTTGAACCAAGCATCTTTGAAACGACATTCTTAACGCCGGCCAATTCCAGTACTGCGCGCACCGCACCGCCGGCGATGACGCCAGACCCGACCGGTGCCGGTTTCAGCATGACTACGGCCGCGCCGAATTTGTTTCTGACTTTACACGGGACCGTGTCATTGATGGTCGTGACGTTAATCAGGTTCTTTTTGGCGGACGCGACTGCCTTGTTGATGGCCAGTGACACATCGGCACCCTTTTTCAAACCCATGCCAACCCGTCCCTTGTGGTCGCCAATGACGACGCAAGCACGGAAATTCATCCGCTTGCCGCCGGCCATGACGCGGGTTACCCGGGCAATGTCGATCATTTTCTGGTCGAATTCGTCATCGCGTTCCTTCCGATCGCCCCGATGCCGTCCTCTTTGTTTGCCTTGTTTTTGGTCTATCATAAATGTCCGATAATGTTAAAATTTCAAGCCGCCATCCCGCATGCCCTCTGCTACTGCCGCCACCCGACCATGATACCGGTACCCGCGACGATCAAAAACGATCGTAGAAATTTTCGATGCCAGCGCCTTTTCCGCCACCGCTTTTCCCAAAGCCTTGCTATGATCGACTTTTTTCTGTCCCTGGGCCGCCTTGATAGCCGTATCATCTACCGACAGAAGCGTTTTACCCAAGTCGTCATTTATCAGCTGTACATAGGTATGGCGGAGACTACGGAAAATTGATGCCCGTGGCTTATCAGCGGTCCCGTGGATTTTTGCGCGGACCCGACGGCTACGGACGATTCTCTTATTTCGTTTGGCCTGTTGTGTGTTATGCATATGCTTGTTCGGATTATCCGGCTCCGGCAGTCTTAACGACTTTACCGGCTTTCCGGCGGATTACCTCTCCGGAATATTTAATCCCCTTGCCCTTGTATGGTTCGGGTTTTTTAATGTCACGTATCTGGGCGGCGACTTGGCCGACCAACTGCTTGTCGATCCCGGTAACGGTAATAGTATTCTTCTCAACCTTAATTTCGATTCCTTCGGGAAACTTGTATTCCACCGGGTGGGAAAAACCGACATTGAGATTCAGCGAACGGCCGGCGACTGCGGCACGGAAACCTACCCCGGTAATTTCCAATTTTTTCGAAAAACCGTTCGTGACTCCCAGTACGGCATTATTCAACAAGACTCGAGACAGGCCCCATAGCGAGCGCCCCTGCTTTTCGTCAACCCGGGCGACAGTAACGTTGAGCTGCCCCTCTGCCTGTGCCACAGCGACCCATGGGTGCAATTCGACAGTCATGGTGCCTTTTGGCCCCTTGATGGTGACGACTTGCCCGGCAATCTTGGCTTCAACCCCGGTCGGTACACTGATTGGTTTTTTACCTATTCGTGGCATATAAAAATTCTTTTCTTGGCATTAATAAATTACGCACATGACTTCCCCGCCCAATTTCTGACGTTTCGCCTCTGAGTTGGTCATAAGCCCGCGGGACGTAGAAATGATCTGGATGCCTAAGCTTGGCAATACGCGGGGAATAGTCCTGGCCGGCTGGTAAATGCGCCGCCCCGGCTTGCTGACCCGATCCAGCCCCTGAATGACCGAAGCTCCATCTTGATATTTCAGGATGAGGCGGATCACTGGCCGGTTGGTCTGTGAGTCCTTGGATTGTTCTGCTTTCTTGATAAAATGTTCACGCTCTAATAATTGGGCGATATGCCATTTAACTTTTGAGGCCGGCAAAACGACTTCCGCTTTTTTGAGCGTTACCGCGTTACGAATCCTGGTGAGCATGTCGGAAATTGGATCTGTCATACGTTATGCGAAAATTATGTGTCAATTATTATGTTACCAACTAGCCTTACGAATTCCGGGAATCTCTCCGTTATTAGCCAATTCTCGGAAGCAAATCCGGCAAAGATGGAAATCTCTCATATAGCCGCGATTGCGGCCGCATCGCCAACAGCGATGCACTGTCCGAGTGGAATATTTCGGCTTCATCTTTGATTTTGCGATTTTTGAAGCTTTCGCCATATGTTGAAATTAATTCTTCTTGAATGGGAAACCCAGCAACGTAAACAGTTCCAAGCCCTCTTCTTTTGATTTCGCATTGGTGGTCAGGCACACTTCCAGTCCATGAATGCGCTCCACTTCATCCGATCTGATCTCGGGGAATACGATATGCTCCTTGAAACCGATGGTCAGGTTGCCGTGCTCATCGACGCCCTTGGGATTCACTCCCTGAAAATCCCGTACCCGGGCCAGGGCGACATTCATGAGCTTGTCGACAAAATCATACATCCGATTGCCCCGGAGAGTCACCATGACGCCGACGGTCATACCCTGACGGATCTTGAAGGCGGAAATGGATTTTTTCGCGCGGGCCAGCATTGGTTTTTGTCCGGAAATTCTGGTGAGCGTATTAACTACCGCATCAATAAATTTATCGTCTTTCAGCGACTTGCCGACGCCGCTATTCAGCACAACTTTTGTCAGACGTGGCACGGCCATCACATTTTTATACCCGAAACGCTTCTCCATCGCGGGCACCACTAGTTTGAAATATTTTGCTTTTAATCGAGGTATCATAGTAGTTATATGTTCTGCTTACATTTGCGGCAAATCCTGATTTTTTTGCCGTCTTTTGAGCGTGTAAATCCGACTTTCACCGGCTTATTGCATTTACTGCAAAATAACAGGACGTTTGACGCGTGGACCGGCGCGTTATACCGGACAACCTGCCCCTTCTCACCCATTTTCTTGGGGCGGACATTTTTAGCCATCATATTCATGCCCTCGACGACGACTTTATTTGACTGAGGGAATGTCTGGAGGACCTTCCCCTTCTTGCCGCGGTCTTTACCGGTTATTATTTGGACTGTGTCGTTTTTCTTGAGATACATATGCGTTAGAGTACTTCAGGGGCTAATGAAATAATTTTTGCAAATCCTTTATTCCTCAATTCACGGGCGACTGGCCCAAAGATCCGGGTGCCGCGCGGTTCTTTTGTCTTTGTGTCAATCATGACTGCGGCATTATCATCAAAACGGATATAGGAACCATCGGGACGGCGGTATTCTTTTCTCTGACGGACAATAACCATATGCGCCACCTCTCCCTTTTTAACCATGGCATGCGGGACCGCTTCCTTGACGCTGACCGTCACGATGTCGCCGAGCTGGGCGTACCGTTTCTTATACCCGCCCAATACCCTAATGACCATCACGCGCCGGGCGCCTGTGTTATCCGCAATAGTCATTGTTGAACGTGGCTGAATCATATGTGTATGCGAGAGTTAGGAAATCTTTTTTACGACGCGCCAGCGCTTGTCCCGGCTCATCGGGCGAGTCTCTTCGATGATGACAACGTCGCCGACGTGGTATTCATTCTTTTCATCATGCGCTTTGAAAGTATTTCTGACGGTGTACTGTTTGAGATACTTAGGATGCTTTTTGACGCGTTCCACCCTGACCACGACAGTCTTGTCCATCTTATCCTTGGTTATCACCCCTTGAAGTTGTCGTTTCGTTGTAGCTGCCATATATTATTTTTTTACTTGCTGGTGATATTCTTTAACTTTACCCTTCTCCTTCAAAATAGTCAGTAGGCGTGCGATCAAATGGCGCGCTTCTCTCAGCTCCCTGACATCCTTGTGTTGCTTGGTGCTGACTTTGAACCGCAATTCTCTCAACTGTTCCTGCTGCACTTTCAGGAGCTTCTTCAGTTCATCTTCGCTTTTTTGCCGTAATTCCTTGATTTCCATATTTAAATATCCTTACTCATGAATTTTGTAGTCACCGAAAGTTTATGTGATGCGAGCCGCAATGCTTCCTGGGCGACCGACCGGTCAACTCCGTCCATCTCGAACAAGATCATGCCCGGTTTCACGACAGCCACATAATGGTCGACATTGCCTTTGCCGCCGCCCATGGGCGATTCGTTGCCGTGGAGAGTCACTGGTTTATCAGGAAATATTCGGATCCACACTTTTCCGCCCTTATGCAGGAAACGCGTAACCGCACGCCTGGCCGCCTCGATCTGCCGGGAAGATACCCAGCCATTTTGGAGCGCTTTCAGTCCATAGCTGCCGAAATCCAGGTTATTTTTGGAATATGACGTTCCATAAATCCTACCTTTGTGCCACTTCCGGTGTTTAACTTTTTTCGGAATTAACATATATTATCCCTTCTGTTCTTCGGTGGTTTTATTAAATACCATGCCGCGGTTGATCCAGACTTTCACCCCGACGGCCCCATACGTTGTAAACGCGGCTCCCCTGGCATAATCAATATCAGCCCGCAACGTATGCAATGGGACGCTGCCCTGACCAAATTTTTCTGTTCTGGCAATTTCCGCACCGTTGAGACGTCCGGCAATGATGATTTTCACACCTTTTGCGCCAGCCTGCGAAACCTGTTCAATTGACCGTTTTGCGGCACGGCGGAACGGGATGCGCTTTTCCAGCTGTTCAATAATCCCCTGACACACCAGTTGGGCACTCAAATATATCTTTTCGACCTCGTGAATATTCAAAGTCAAGTTCTTCTTCTTTTCCATGAATTTCTTTTTGATCTCTTTTTTGAGATCCTCGGCGCCCTGGCCGCCGCGTCCGATCACCACGCCCGGCTTGGCGGTAAAAATATTCACGGCTAACTCAGCCCCGGAACGCTCAATTTCAACTTTGGCCACGCTTGCCTCACGGAGTTTGCGGTAGAGAAATTTTCGGATCCTGATGTCCTGCTCCAAGAACTTGGCGTAGTCCTTTTTGGCAAACCATTTGGATTTCCACCCGATATTTACCCCTAACCGGAAAGCTGTTGGATGTACTTTTTGTCCCATAGTCTTATCGTTCCCCTAAGCGTCTTGAAAACTTATCTTTAATGTTTTTTAGATTGATCAATGGCTTCTTCTCGCCTGTTCCCGTCTCTTCAGCCGAAGGCCTGCCTTTCGCCTCATGTTTAATATCATCAAAACCCACTACTGGCTGAGCAGCCTTAACTTTTGCATCTACAGCCTTGGATACTTTCTGCACTTTTTTACCCTTTCCTTTTCCCGCTATGACCCGTTCGTCCAAAATGATGGTGATATGGCTTGATTTTTTCAATATCGGGGCGGCCCGTCCGAAGGCACGAGGTTTCCATCGTTTCAGGCTGGGACCCATATCGACAAAAGCTTTTTTTACAAACAGGGTTTCTTTCTTTATTTGGAAATTATTTTCAGCATTGGCAACAGCCGATTTGAGCAATTTCAGCACAGGGCGGACAGCTTCTTTCTGGAGGTACATCAGGCGGTGTTCGGCCTCATCAATAGCATAGCCGCGGATCACATCCACCACCAGCCGCACTTTGCGGGGTGACATTCGTAAAAATCTTAGTCTGGCTCTTACTTCCATACAAATTGATATAGATTATTTAGCCGGTGGCGTAGCCTTGCCTGCTTCCGGGGCTGCAGTCTGAGCTTTTTGCAACTCAGCTTTTTGGGCCAATGCTGCGGCCGCTTCCTCATCGCGCTGCATGCGTCCGCCGTGTTTCACAAACTTCCTGGTCTGAGAAAATTCCCCTAACCGGTGGCCGACCATGTTCTCGACTGCATAGACGGTGACATGATCGCGGCCGTTATGGACGCCAAATGTAAATCCGACCATCTCCGGCGTGATGACAGAATCACGTGACCACGTCTTGATGACGGTCCGGTCGCCGGCTTTGAGTTTTGAGATTTTTTTGAGGAGGTTTAGGTCAGTAAACGGACCTTTTTTGAGACTTCGTGACATAATAAATGGTTGGTAAGATAAATTATTTTCTGCGATGGACGATCAGTGCGTCGGAATATTTTCCTGCTTTACGGGTTTTGACGCCCAACGCCGGTTTGCCCCACGGGGTCTTCGGATGCTTCAAACCGATCGGATTGTGGCCTTCGCCGCCGCCATGCGGATGATCGACCGGATTCATGGCCTTGCCGCGGACAGTCGGCTTGATCCCGCGCCATCGGGTCCTGCCTGCTTTACCTAAGCGGATATTTTCATGGTCTGTATTTGAAACCTGGCCAATAGTGGCTAGGCATGCCGCATTAAAAATACGAATCTCACCAGAGGGCAGCTTCAGCTGGGCGGTACCGCCCTCGACTGCCTGGACAATAGCACCAGAACCGGCTGAACGGACGATAGTCCCTGATGTGCCGGGGAACAACTCGACATCATGGACGGTGATTCCGACCGGTAGATTGCCGAGCGGCGAACGATGCCCGGTCTTGATCTCAGACTTTTCTTTTGACGTCACCACCGAATCGCCAACCTTCAGACCATTCGGAGCAATGATATAACTTTTATCTCCGTTTGCATACTGTATCAGGGCCAGCCAGGCGGTCCGGTTCGGGTCATACTCCAATGCAATAATTTTTGCCGGCTCATCAAAACGCATCCGGCGGTTATCAATGATCCGGTAATAACGGGCATGCCCGCCGCCGCGGTGCCGTACGGTAATCTTGCCCTGGTTATTCCGTCCCGATTGTTTGCCGAGGGCGACCAGTAAATTCTTTTCCGGCCGCTTCTTAGTAAGTTCGGTGCGAACGACGCTCTTAGAAAACCTGCGTCCCGGGGTAGTTGGATTGTGTAGCTTTATTGCCATATATATTATAACCCTTCCTGAATTTCAATTTTCTGGCCGGCAGCTAGTGTAATGACGGCTTTTTTCCAGGCTTTCGTCTGGCCTTCGCTGCGGCCATACCTGATCTTTTTACCGCGGACATTCATGATATTCACCTTGATCGGGTCAACACCGTATAACTTCCGAATTGCTTTCCGGACTTCAACTCGGTTTGTCCCTGGGGCGACCTGGAAAATATACTGGTTGTACATGCCGATCAACGACCCTTTTTCACTGATCAATGGCTTGATCAGGACACGATACGCATTTCCGGTGTCCTCTTTCGTGATCTTGGATTTTTTTGCCTTACCTTCAGTTTTGTCCGGGGTAGCGGCCTGCTTCTTTTCCGGAATAGGCGCGATCTTCACTTTCTCCGGCATCTTTTTCTCATCCGGCACCTTTGGTGATACCTTGCCTTTTTCGGTTTTTTCTCCTTTTGCTGGATCCTTCTTTGATTTGAATGTATCAAAAATTCCCATAAAATTATTTCAGATAGGTCTTGGTTATGACTTCCAGACTGGCTTTTGGCATGAATAATGTCTCATGATTCAGTACGTCGACGACGTTCAAACTGTCGGCATTGATGGTCTTGAGATACGGGATGTTCCTGGTGGATTTAATGATCACCTGATCAGCCTTCGGCAATGCCAATAAAATTGTTTTTTTCAACGGAAGTTTGGAAATAGATGCCACAAAATCCTTAGTCTTGATCGCTTTTGGGGCCAATTCATCAATAAGGACAATATTCTTTTCTTTTGCCCGGTCACTGAGCACCATAAACAGTGCCTGACGCTTTGCCTTTCGATTCATTTTCAGCGAGAAATTACGGTCTGAGCGCGGCCCGAACGTAACGCTGCCGCCTTTCCAAAGAGGAGATCGAATAGAACCATGACGGGCTCGGCCGGTGCCTTTTTGACGCCAGGGTTTTTTGCCGCCGCCCCGTACTTCGGAGCGATTCTTGGTATGGGCGATAGCTACTCGGGAATTGGCCAGCTGAGTCCTCACGGCTTGCTGGATCACCTGCGGCTTGACGGCCACAGCGAATATTTTCGGTTCGAGCGCTACCTCGCTTACCTTGGTGCCGGTTGAATTGTAGACAATAACTTTTGACATACTTATTTCTTTTCTTGGGCGGGCGTTTCAGGCGCTGGAGCCTTAATTTCTTTGGTTTCGGGCTGTTCAATCTTCATTTCACCTACAGTAGACAGCATCAAATCGGTCCCCTTCGGCCCCGGTACGGCCCCTTTTAAATATACTAAATTTTTCTCAATATCGATTTCAACAACCTCCAGGTTATGGACCGTTGTGCGGTCATTGCCCATATGACCACCCATCCGCATGCCCTTGATGACCCGTTGTGGGGCGGTGGCGCCGATTGAACCGGGCATACGTGATTGGTCCTTATTTCCATGAGTGGCGCGTGAACCCTTGAAGCCGTGGCGCTTGACGACACCCTGGAATCCTTTGCCTTTGGATGTGCCCACGACCTTCACCTTGTCGCCTACCTGGAAAACACCAGCGGTAATAACATCTCCACGCTTTACACCGCCATCTCCATCAACCCTGAACTCCTTCAATATTCGGACGGTTGGCAGGCCTTTTAATTGGCCCTCGACTGATTTAGCCGTGGTTTTTCTCGTACCAAACCCAAGCTGAACGGCAGTATACCCGTCTTTCTCCTTTGTCCTGACCACTACGACGGGAGACGGGCCGGCAGTGACAACAGTAACCGGGATAACTGTTCCGTCTGCAGCGAATCGCTGGGTCATGTTTCCTTTTTTTGCAAGAATGAATTTCATTTCAGTAAAGTAACTTAAAAACCAGTTGCGCCGTGAAGCGCCTGCCAGATGTCCGCAGAAAATAGCTTAATACGCTTTTTTCGTGGATGTAAACTGGCAAATCGTTATCCGGGGATTATATCATCTAGAAATTCATGAATTATCATCCCCAGAACCTATCTACCTAAAAAATGTTGATAGATATTCGAGCTGTAAACTACATTTTAATCTCAACATCCACGCCAGCCGGCAAATTCAGACTCATCATGGCATCAATTGTTTTTGGCGTTGGGTTGATGATATCGATCAATCGCTTATGGACACGCATCTCATACTGCTCACGGGCATCCTTATGGACAAACGTAGACCGGTTGACGGTATAACGCTTCTTTTCAGTCGGCAACGGGATCGGCCCTTTGGTTTGGGCGCCGGTCCGGACAGCCGTTTCCAGGATGGTGCGGGTGGACTGGTCGATGATCTTGTGATCATACGCCCTGATCCGGATGCGTATCCGTTGCTGGACTTCCTCAACGCCATTGCCTGGCGCTGGAGCGGCCTGAACTTCTTCTTCGTCTGTATTGTGAGGCAGTTTTGCCATGTTGTATGGTACCTTGGTTGGTAATAAGCGATGTGATGTGAGCTCTATTGCTAGAAAATCCCAGATACCTATCTGGAATTTTCTCTAAACTCTATATTTTATTTAAATATCTTAGTTACGACACCGGCTCCGACTGTATGGCCGCCCTCGCGGATGGCGAAACGCTGCTGCTCTTCAAGTGCCACTGGTACGATCAATTTTACTTTCAGTTTGACGGTGTCCCCTGGCATGACCATTTCAGTTTTTTCAGGTAATTCCACTTCTCCAGTAATATCAGTCGTTTTGATATAAAATTGCGGTTTGTAGCCTTTGAAAAATGGGGTATGTCGGCCGCCTTCTTCTTTGGTCAGAATATAAATTTCGCCTTCAAATTCGGTATGGGGGGTAACGCTCGCCGGCTTGGCGATGACCTGGCCGCGCTCGACATCCTCTTTCTTCGTGCCACGGATTAAAATACCTGCATTATCGCCAGCTCGGCCCTCATCCAATGACTTATTGAACATTTCGATACCCGTAACGACAGTTTTTGCCGTCGGCTTGATACCGACAATTTCTATTTCATCATTCAATTTGACCATGCCGCGTTCGATACGGCCGGTAACGACTGTACCACGGCCTTCAATCGAGAAAATGTCTTCAATCGGCATTAAAAACGGCTTATCCGTATCGCGTACCGGTTCTGGCACGTTTGCATCGAGGGCTTTCATCAGCTCCATGATCGCATCCTGGCTCTTTGCATCCCCTTCCAGCGCCTTCAAGGCCGAGCCTTTGATGACTGGGCAGGTATCACCAGGGAATTCATACTTCTTCAGTAAGTCGCGAACCTCTACTTCAACCAAATCGATTAATTCCTTATCATCAACCATATCAACTTTATTGAGGAAAACGACAATATACGGCACACCGACCTGGTGGGCCAGCAAAATGTGTTCGCGGGTCTGAGGCATGGGGCCGTCAGCGGCGGAAACGACAAGGATAGCGCCGTCCATCTGAGCAGCGCCCGTAATCATGTTTTTTATATAATCGGCATGGCCCGGGCAATCAATATGCGCATAATGCCTTTTTTCAGTCTCATATTCGACGTGGGCAGTCGCGATTGTGATGCCGCGCTCCTTTTCTTCGGGGGCGTTGTCAATCTGATCGACTGATTTAGCCTGAGCGATAAAACCCTTGTCCGCCAGCGTTTTCAAAATAGCGGCGGTCAAAGTCGTCTTACCGTGGTCAACGTGGCCAATAGTTCCGACGTTAACATGGGGTTTTGTTCGTTCAAATTTTCCAGCCATAAGCCTTAATATTCCTTATTAATTTAGAGAGTTATGAAATAAAAAAATGAATTTGCAGATTTGATTATAGCAGTGGGTCACAGAATAAGCAAGGGAATACCGGCTGATTTAAATCCTTATACCGAATTTATTCCTTATTTACGTGCATTTCCATCTGTTTCCACCTATGAATTTTCAAGATTTAGGCATTTTTCCCAAATATCGGAGAAAAAGCTTACGTTTTATCCCCAATACTGTGGATAATGCTCCTAGCCTATTTAATTTCAAATGATTTTACAATACTTTCGTAATCCTGTCCACTCCCCCGGAGGCTGTACAGTGTGCCGGCTTTTTTAAAAATCATGATTGTGACTGGCGATCCATCCTTGGCGCTCCCGCCAGTCAGCCGCTGGGCGGCCTGGCCGTTGACAGTCTCAGTGGTTTCCGCGCTGACAGAAATAGAATTTTTTACCTGCCCCTCTAACGTATCCCCCATGACGCTGATACTGACAGAAATGTCCGCATGCTTCGGGTCATTCAGGGTCAATGAGGAAATCTTATCCGCTCCACTGCCGGTGACTGAAGTAGACTTGTTCCATGTCGACGGATAGGACAGAGAAAAATGGTTTGCTGTATCCGAATAATCTACCAGTGCGACCGTCGCACTGTTTTGATTTGACGGAGTGTTTGCATTGCTACTATTTGTATTAGCAAGGCCATTCACCTGATTCTGATTACCGGAATTTACTGCTGATAGTTGGTTTGAATTCTGATTCGTGTTTGAGACGGTGTCCCGACGGGTAAAAAACCACACTCCCGTCAGGACAACTATGACAATAACGACCCAGATCCAGTATTTGCTATTGTTTTGTCTGACCCCCCGCGCCATATATAGATGATTATTTCTTCTTCTTACCGTCCTCTTCTGTCCCAATGATCTGCATAAGGACGTTTTTTGGCACTTCCAGGTAGCTCAAAAACTCCATGGAATAGGATGCGCGGCCCTGCGACATTGAACGCAACGCCGTCGCGTACCCGAACATCTCGGCCAACGGTACATCGGCATCAATGACCTTCATCATGCCCCGGTCCCTCATTTCCTTGATGGTTGCCCGTTTGGAATTCAGGTCGCCGATGACGTCCCCCATCGACTTCTCCGGGGTAACGACTTCGACTTTCATAATCGGCTCAAGCAATATCGGGCTGGCCTTCTTGGTGGCGGCCTGCAAGGCCATGGAACCGGCAATTTTAAAGGCAGATTCTGATGAATCGACGTCATGGTATGACCCGTCCAGCACCGTTGCTTTTACATCCACCATCGGATAGTGAGCCAACACGCCTCGATCCAGGGCCTCTTTGATGCCTTTGTTAATTGGCACGATATATTCTTTCGGGATATTTCCGCCCTTCACCTCATCGACAAATTCATACCCGGCACCGCGTTCCATCGGCTCGACCCGGATGACGCAGTGGCCATATTGGCCGCGGCCACCGGATTGGCGAATGTATTTGCCTTCCGCTTCCGCTATCCCCTTGATGGTTTCCTTATACGCAACCTGTGGCCGTCCGACATTCGCCTCCACCTTGAACTCACGCTTCATGCGGTCAACAATGATTTCCAGGTGCAATTCACCCATCCCCCAAATAACGGTCTGGCCCGTCTCCTCATCCGACCGGATTTTGAACGTCGGGTCCTCAGCGGCCAGTTTGGCCAGAGCCATGCCCATCCGTTCCTGATCAACCTTTGTTTTCGGCTCGATGGCGACAGAAATGACCGGATCAGGGAACGTAATTGATTCTAATATCAAAGGCTTGTTCGGATCACATAAAGTATCTCCGGTGGTGGTATTTTTCAGTCCGACCGCTGCCGCAATTTCACCGGAATACACCTCATTCACGTCCTCACGGTGGTTGGCATGCATCCGTAAGATTCGGCCGACTCGCTCCTGGTTGCCATTACTGGCATTGAGAACATAAGAGCCGGACTTCATTACGCCGGAATAGACCCGGAAAAACGTCAGTGTGCCGACAAAAGGGTCAGTAGCTACCTTAAAGGCCAGCGCGGCAAACGGAGCGTCATCAGAGACGGGGCACTCGATTTCCTCGTCACCCTTGATGGACTTGCCCTTGATCGCCGGGACGTCCATTGGCGACGGCAAATAATCAACTACTGCATCCAATAACGGCTGGACGCCTTTGTTCTTCAAGGCTGAACCGACCAAAATCGGCATCAGCTTGTTGCCGACCGTTGCTTTGCGTAAAACCCGTTTTAAATCTTCTATGCCGATCTCCTGGTTATCCAGGTATTTCTGCAGCAATGCATCGTCCTGCTCAGCGATCTTTTCTACCATAGAGTGACGGTATTCCTCCACTTTTTCTTTCATGTCAGCCGGGACGTCCGTTTCCTCAAAATCCTTGCCCAAATCATCCTTATAGACAGTCGCTTTTCTGGTAAATAAGTCAATAATTCCCTTAAAATTACTCTCGGCTCCTATTGGCAGCTGGATCGGAACGGCATTGGGGGTCAGACGCTCATGAATCGCGGCCAGGTCAGCATAAAAATCTGCTCCCATGCGGTCCATTTTGTTGATGAAGCCCATGAGCGGTACACCAAACTTTTCAGCCTGATGGAACACGGTTTCTGACTGCGGTTCCACGCCGGCCACGCCGTCAAATACGATAAAACCGCCATCGAGTACACGAAGGCTGCGCTGGACCTCGACGGTAAAGTCAATATGGCCGGGTGTATCAATAATATTGATCCGAGAATCTTTCCAAAAACAGGTCGTGGCAGCCGAGGTGATAGTGATGCCGCGCTCTTTTTCCTGTTCCATCCAGTCCATTTCTGCCTCGCCCTCATGCACTTCGCCGATCTTATGTTTCTTGCCGGTATAAAACAGGATACGCTCTGAAACGGTGGTCTTGCCGGCATCAATATGGGCAATAATGCCGATATTACGGGTATGTTCTAGGGTGTACTGGCGTGGCATAGGATATGGATATATTCAATAATTAATTGGTTTAAGCGAAATGGGCAAAAGCGCGGTTGGCTTCGGCCATGCGGTGGACGTCTTCGCGTTTCTTCATGGCATCGCCCTGCTTCTGGGCGGCATCCATCAATTCCCGGGCCAGTTTGAAACTCATCGGCTTGCCTTTCTTGGCGGTGGACGCCCCGATGATCCATCGGAACGCTAATGCCAATCTCCTGTCGCCGCGGACTTCGATCGGGATCTGGTAATTAGCACCGCCAACCCGGCGTGATTTGACCTCAATGATCGGAGCGACATTGCCAATAGCCTGCTCAAACACTTTGAGCGGTTCCTGTTTAGTCTCCCGGCCGATGATATCCAGAGCTCCATACACTACCTGCTGGGCGGTTATTTTTTTCCCTTTGCGCATGATTGAGTTGATAAATTTCGCCAATACGACGTTGTCATATTTTGCATCGCCGGCGATAACTCGTTTTGGTGCTTGTTTGCCTCTCATATATCGTAATAATAATTAAATTATGATGGTCTTTTCGCCCCGTATAAGCTACGGCCCTGTTTTCGGTCGGCGACTCCCTGAGTGTCATATACGCCACGTACGATATGATACCGGACGCCTGGCAAATCCTTGACACGGCCGCCCCGGATCAGTACGATCGAGTGTTCCTGCAGGTTATGGCCGACTCCCGGGATATACGCGGTCACTTCCATGCCATTGGACAAGCGGACACGGGCGATTTTCCTCAACGCCGAGTTAGGTTTCTTGGGGGTCACTGTGGTCACTTTGACGCACACGCCCCGCTTGAACGGGCTGCCCTTTTGCAGCTGGCTCCTTTTTCGGCGGATCGTGTTCAATACCGGCTGAAGGGCTGGCGTTTTTGATTTAAATGCGCCCGAAGTGCGGGAGTGCCTGACTAATTGGTTGACGGTTGGCATAATACTAACGTTAATAAATGGTTATTTTTTGTGATAAATAAAAAAGTATCTTTAGACGATACTCGGGTTCAAAGCCAGCATAACATAGACCTGCTGAAAATGTCAATACGTGCTGTCATTAGCCAAAAATCCTTACGGCAAAATTATATAACGTGTTGATCATCGCCGAAAACAGTGACCCGCCGACAACGACAAAAATCAACAGGATCCACGGCCCATAGAGTTCCAGGCGCCTGACTGAATCCTGGAAACGGTATGGAAGGACTGCGTACAGTAATTTCGACCCATCCAGAGGAGGAAATGGCAGGAGATTGAAAATTGCCAAAACAAAATTTATCTCAATCATCAGAAGCAAAAAAGTAGTCAGTAGGTTATCCGCACCGATAACATTATTGGCAATAAGAATTTTCAGTAAAAAACCAAAAATGAGGAAACTGCCCAGGTTTGAGGCAGGACCGGCCAATGAAATAATCACTGGCCCCCATTTCTGATGCTTCAGGTTATAAGGATTGAAAGGAACCGGTCGTCCCCAGCCAAAGCCGGCCAACAGCAAAACAATGAAGCCGATCGGATCAAGATGCTTCAGCGGATTAAGGGTCAGGCGGCCCTGATCAGCTGCCGTATGATCCCCCTCTTTATATGCCGCATAGGCATGGCTAAACTCGTGGATAGTAATGGCATATACGATCCCGACCAACCACGCGATGAGCAATTGGGGCTGAGAGAGCAGGTTTAACATACTTCCATTGACAATTACCGGAAAATAAAGTACGCTTATTATAATCAAAAATACTAATCTGTTCAACCTATGTCCAGAATCTGTGACATTTGCGGACGCGGCGCATTGAGTGCCCAGTCACGCAGCCACTCCAACATCGCCACAAAACGGCGTCAGCACGTTAACCTGCAAAAAACCCTTATCAATGGGAAGCGTGTCAAAGCCTGTACTAACTGCATCAAAACGCAGACAAAAAAGGCGAAATAACCAGCCAGGATAAAAAAGTCCCGCTCTCCGTGTGTGGGATTTTTTGTGCACGCTATTTTCCGAACCGCCGCTGTCGCTTTTGATACTCCGCCAGTGCCGCATCCAGGTCGGATTCGCCGAAATCCGGCCAGGGGGTCGGAGTGAAATACAGTTCCGAATAGGCTGATTCCCAAAGCAAAAAACCGGACAAACGCTGTTCTCCCGAAGTCCTGATGATCAGGTCGGGGTCCGGGATGGCCGGAGAGTACAGGTGCTGGCTAATCGCCGCTTCAGTAATTTGCGCGGGAGCCAGTTTCATGCCGACGATTGATTTGATGGCATCGACAATTTCAGCGCGGCCACCGTAATTCAGAGCCATATTGAAAACGCATGCCGTATTACCCTTGGTCAATTCCACCGCTTTTTTAATTTCCTGCTGGATCACCGCCGACAAACCGCTGACCCGGCCAATCACATTATACCGGATCCCCTCCTGATGCAGTTTCTTCACCTCAGTCTTGATGACCTGCAGAAAAAGCTTCATCAGGTATTTTATTTCTGACGGCGGACGATCCCAATTTTCCGTGGAAAATGCAAAAACGGTCAGGACCTTCACGCCTTGCCGCACACACCATTTCAAAGCCGTCCGGACATTGTCCAGTCCTCGCCGATGGCCTTCAAGCAAAGGCAGGCCATGGGCCCGCGCCCAACGCCTATTCCCGTCCATGATGATGCCGATATGTTGCGGAATTTCCATATGGTTCTCTACCAGTATTACCCAAACGCCGAGATAAATCAAGTATAAAAAATCGGCAGGTCCACCCATGGACCTGCCTTTGATCCTCACCTTTTACCCTCACGTGGGTATGGTGTATATGCTATTTTTTTCGAGTACTCATCCCTCCTTTCTTTTGTTTTTCGACAGTTCGCCGGAAATCATATTGCGGAGCCGCTTCGTGGAAAACTATCCATCAATAGCGGCACTAAAAGTATCTTCCTTCTCACATAGCGTGTCAATATAGTTATGCACTGCTTTTGTAACAACAAAAGTAAACAAAAAAATTACGACCTGGTATCGGCCGTAACTTTTTCTTACTTGTTCGTTTATTGTATTGCTAGAATGTCTTTCTTTTTGGACTCATATTCTTCCTTGGCGATCTCCCCTTTAGCGTACCGTTCATTGAGGATGTCCAAGGCGTGAGATGACTGGCCGTGCCCATAACAAACTCTACCGCTACGCGCCAACATCCGGACGCTTCCAATGATCAGGAATAATACGACCCCGCAAAACAGCAGCATCATGAACCCGCCAAAAATCCAAAACCCCCGCCAATCATATGTCCATAATAGTAATGCATACACAAAAATATTAATGATTGGATTTCCAACGCCGCAACAGGAGCGAATTAGTTACTACTGAAACACTGGACAAGGCCATGGCCGCGCCGGCAATTTCCGGCCTCAACTGCCAACCAAACAGCGGATAGAATACTCCAGCTGCCAATGGGATGCCTGCCACATTGTATGCGAGTGCCCAGAATAGGTTTTGCACGATTTTCCTGTACGTAGCACGGGCTAATTCAATGGCACTGACTACGTCAGTCAAATCATTCTTGACCAGCACAATCTGTCCGGTCTCCATGGCTACGTCTGTCCCAGAACCGACGGCAATGCCGAGATCCGCCTGGGCTAAGGCCGGTGCATCATTGACCCCATCCCCGACAAACGCCACTTTCTTCCCTTCTGTTTGGAGCTTCTTCACCTCACTCGCCTTGTCCTGAGGCAGTACTTCCGACAATACTCTCTTGATCCCGAGAAGTCCGGCGATCGCTTCAGCCGTCCGGCGATTATCTCCAGTCAGCATGACAACATCGATACCCCTCCGTCCCAACCGCTTAAGTGTTTCCGAGGTGCTGGACTTAACTGTGTCGGCAACCGCTATCCAACCGATGAGCTGCTGATTGCGCCCAACTAGCATGACCGTTTTCCCGGACTGCTCGAGTTTTTCGACAGCTTGGGAAGCGGCAGAATAATCGACAGCTTCGCTTTCAAATAACTTCCTGTTGCCAAGGATGATACGTTCGTTGCCAATAAGACCTTTCACGCCATGGCCTGGTACAGCGGCAAACTGGCCGATGTCCGGCAGGGCAATACCGCTCTCCTTTGCGCTCATCAGTATCGCTTCTGCCAGCGGATGCTCGGACTGTTTTTCCAATGCGGCTGCACATTTCACAACATCCATTTTATCCGTTCCGTTCGCCGCACCCACGTCGGTCACGGTCGGCTTACCGGTTGTCAGCGTTCCGGTTTTATCAAAAATAACGACATCTATTTTCCTTGCGGCTTCCAGCGCTTCGCCTCCCTTGATCAGAATGCCGTGCGAAGCGCCAACGCCGGTACCAGTTATAATGGCCGTCGGCGTCGCCAGCCCAAGCGCGCATGGGCACGCAATCACTAATACGGAGACAAACGCAAGTAGACTCGGGACAAATGGCTGTCCGGCCACCACAAACCAAACCAGAAAAGTTAGGATGGCAATGCCGATGACTGCCGGTACAAAAACCGACGACACCCGGTCGGCAAACCGCTGGATTGGCGCTTTGGACGCTTGGGCCTCTTCAACCAACCTGATGATGCCCGACAGCAAAGTTTCAGACCCGACTTTGGTCGCCTGAAAAATAAACGAACCATTCTTATTGATCGTACCGCCTATCACCGTATCGCCAACATTCTTTTCTACCGGGATACTCTCCCCCGTGACCATCGATTCGTCAATAGCAGAGTTGCCATCCGTCAATTTTCCGTCAACCGGGATTTTTGACCCTGGTTTGACGCGGACCAAGTCACCGACTACCACTTGATCAAGAGGTATTTCTATATCCGCTCCGTTGCGGACAACGAACGCTGTTTTTGGGGACAGGCCTATGAGCGCCTTGATCGCTTCTCCTGTTTTTCCTTTAGCCCGTGCCTCCAGCCATTTGCCTAACAATACAAAGGCAATAAGGATGCCGCCCACTTCAAAATACACTTCTCCAGAAACAACACGGAACAGCACTACAAGTGAATAGAGGAAAGACGCGCTTGTCCCGATGGCAATCAGGCTGTCCATGTTTGTCGTGCGGATTTTCAGCGAACTCCAAAAACCTTGATAAAATTGCCAACCAGCCCAAAACTGGATTGGCAGTGCGAATAAGAACTGCAGCCATTCCCGGAATGGGATGCTTTCAATCGCAGGGACAACTTTCATACCCATACTTAAGACCAAGATCGGTACGGCCAGAAATAAGCTGAGCCAAAATTTCCTTTTGACAGCTTTTAACTCTTCAATTTTTTTCTCCTCTTCTTTGGCCTGCGACACCGCATCATCAAGATATTCAACAGCTCCATACCCGGCCGCTACAACGCGAGCGATCAAATTTTGCATAGTTGTTTGCGTGGGCTCGAAAACGACATGCGCTCGTTCAGTGCCATAATTGACGGAAGCCTGCTTGACGCCGGGCGTTTTTTTCAGCCGCCGTTCGATCAATTGGGCACAACTGGCGCAGTGCATGCCACGAAGAGATAGAGTTGTTGTTTTATTCATAAAATTATAAAGAGAAAAAAACGA
>JBAYGJ010000011.1:0-22394 GCA_041666685.1 Patescibacteria group bacterium
TCCCTGGCCCAGCAGGGATTCGAGGTATAATTGTCCGGTTTGGGCAAAATATGATTTTTTCTTCTGCGGGCCGTTTTCCGTATCTACCGAAAACCACCGGTCATTCCCGTCGACCCCGATTTCGAATAATGTGTCGATATTTTCACAGGCACCGCTGGCCGGAACGATCCGCGGGACCGTAACCCGCTTGAACCCTCGCTGCCTCAGATGGGCCTCGCCCGCCTGCATCATCAGGTCGGCGAATGAAATGGTTTGCAAATTTGGCGTGTAAAATTCCATAGAGTGTTATTAGTGAATGAAAAATGTATACCTGGATGCTCATGCGCCCAGGTATACTGCGTAGCAAGGTACAAACCTATTCATAGTCTGTTTGAGAACGAATTCGCTCAGGCATACAGCGTAGCCAGGCGCGAACTTATCCATGGTCTCATGATATGCGCTGAACCGATCGAGACGGCAGTCGCCCCGGCATTCAGGAAAACCCGTACATCATCTGCTGAACCAGCTCCCCCTCCGCCGATGATCGGTATCCGCGTGTTCCGGGCAAACCAATCAACCTGTTCAAGAGCGAACCGGCTGATGAGCGGTCCTGACACGCCTCCGACGTTTTTCAGCGGGGACATTTGTCCAGGAAAACGGCTGCCAAACGGGATAGTATTAATCATGTCAACCGCGTCGATACCGACCGATTGGCAGATCTCGGCGATATTCTCCCGTTCACGTTCATTCAAATAACCGATCTTGATGACCAGCGGATGACGTGACATGGATTTGATACGGTACAGGATCATTTTCGTGACGTCATACGAACGCTGCAAATCAGTCCACTGGGGGGTATTGGGGCACGATAAATTCACCTCGATGGCCAGCAACTCAATCCGATTCAGCTTCTCCGCCATTCTGGGGATGGCTGACGGTTCCGGATCATTGATCGACACGATCAGATTACGGGCATGTACCCGGGGATATTCCTGCTCGATAAACCACCGTAATCCTCGGTTGGTCAGTCCAAAAGCATTCACCCATCCGCCACACAATGGCCACAGCACTTGCCATGGATTCCAGCCTTTCCAGTTACCGGTCCAGGCCTGGCTGGTCAGGGTCTTAGTAATGACCGCGCCAATAGTATCCGGCTTGATAATGCCGGCGTACACCAGCGGTCGATCCCACCAATACCCCCGCCCAAAACCCAGCGCTCCCGAAGCGGCAATAATCGGATTAGCCAATGGTATTCTGCCTAATGCAATCATGACATACCTCCTCTGTCTTTTCAGTTTTCAATGTCCTCTGTTGGTTAAAAAAATACCCCGTTCAATTGAACGGGGCGGTGGAAATGCCGTGGGGCTCAAAGTCCTGAACCGGGGGCGGACAGCCGAACGGTGAATGGATAAAAAAAATCCCGGGATAACCCGGGCAGTGTCCGATTCGCCTTTTCTTCAGTTTATGTTGCGGTGTATTGTGTTGCATATTCTGCTACTGAAGATACTCCTATTCCTAGGTCCTGTCAAACACCTGCATTTCATTGGAATAATCTCATACCCAAACCAGTTATCCACAATGTCATTTCAGCTTCAACAGAACCTGTTCACGCACTTCATGTACGTCGGCCCTGCCCTTCGTTTCCTTCATCACCTGGCCGATTAAAAACTGCAATACCGCAGTTTTCCCCGCTTTATACTGGCTGACGATATGGCTGTTGCTTGCCAACACTCCGTCAACAATTTTCTCCAGTGACGCATCGCCGGCCTGCGCGCTTAAATCGTCTGATTCCATAATGTCAGACGGGTCACCGCCGGTCGCGAACATTTTCTTCAGGACAACGAGGGCTGTCTGATTGTTCAGGCGCCGCTGGAACGTGAGCGTCATCAGCTCGGCAAAATTCTCGGGGGATATTTTGAGCTGTTCCAGGCCGATCTTTTCGTCATTGACCAGCTGCAACAGACGGCTAATGATCCAATTGGCGGTAAGTTTCGTCAATTTCACCTTATTCCGTTCCCAGACTTCCTCCTCAGTACCCTCCTCTGTTCCGAGTGAAATGATCCAGCTGCTCAACTCGGAAACAACCGCCTCAAAATATTTCGCCAGGGACTTGTCAGCCACCAGGATGGATGCGTCATAGGCACTCAGCCCCAGCTCGTCCATGAACCGTTCGCGCTTATGTGCCGGCAACTCCACTTTTTTAACCATAAGGCGGTCCAGCATTTTTTTGGTGATTTCTATTGGCGGCAGGTCTGGTTCCGGAAAATACCGGTAATCATGCTGGGCCTCCTTTTCGCGCTGCAGGACCGTCGCTCCATTTTTTTCATCCCAACCGTGGGTCGATTGTCTCTTGGGTGCCTTGCCTTCATCCCACAGCTTTGTCTGGCGGTGGATTTCATACTCCAAAGCTTTTTCAACGGCCTTGAACGAATTTAAGTTCTTCACTTCTGTCTTGGGATATAGCTTTTTCGGATCAAGGCCGATGCCGGCAGACTCGCCAGCCTGCTCCTGGAAATATTCCGGATTCGGACGAAGCGAAATATTGGCGTCGCAGCGCAAATGGCCCTTTTCCATCTCCGCGTCTGAAATGCCGAGATACCGCATGATCAGCCTCAATTCCAGTAAAAATACCTTTGCCTCGGCCGGCGTGGCTATATCAGGCCGAGTAACGATTTCCAGGAGTGGCGTTCCGGCCCGGTTGTAGTCGACATAGCTGGCACTCTTGTCCGCCTCATGCATCAGTTTGCCAGTATCCTCTTCCAGATGGACCCGTTCGATGCGTATCCGGTGTTTTGCTTTCCCCGCAAAAAAAACCAAATGCCCGTCATGGCCAAATGGCGCCGCGTATTGCGATATCTGGTAGCCTTTTGGCAGGTCGGGATAAAAATAACTTTTACGGTCAAAATGGGAATGGGTATTGATCTCACAGCCCAACGACAGGGCGGCTAAAACTGCCCATTCTATCGCCTGAGTATTTGGGGATGGCAGCACGCCGGGATGGCCGGTGCAGATCGGACAGATGGTCGTATTCGGCAGCTGACTCTCTCCGGTATTGTCACAACGGCAAAACATCTTACTCTTGGTCTTGAGCTGGACATGTATCTCTAGGCCGATGACTGGCTCATACTTGTTCATATGGTGCTATTGTAGCAGGAAAAACGTGCTTATGGAATTTTTTATTTCCGCCCGATCAGCCGTTCCCATTCCGCGATAACTGTCTGACCGCTGTCGGCTACCGGCACGTCAGTGGAAACGTATACGACCCGGCTTCCTGCAGCCTCAAACAACCTTTTGTACCAACCAGACATAAATCGAGCCTGGGCTTTTTTCAGAAAAACCAGTTTCTCAAAAATGGCAGAATCCTTTTTTTCCATCCGTTTGGCCAGCCGTCCGATTGCGGTTTCCGGTTTTACGTCCACGATAATGAATAAGTCCGGTCGATAGCGCATTGCCAGCTCGTTTCCACTGAGCCGGAGTATCTGCCGGACGGTGATGCGGTCTGCCTGTATTGGCTGGTAGCAAACAGAGGTTGTCAGGCCGCGTTCCTGGAATATGATCTTGCCCATCCTCAGGGCTGGTATGATCACCCGGCGATACAGTATCAGGCGGTCCAGGGCATACGCCTGGGCCGTTTCCATGGCCGTATAATCCCGGCCGTTATGCCGCACAATTTCCTCTCGGATAGCCTGCCCGACCAGTGAAAACGTAGGCTCGGCAGAAAGCAAGACGTCATATTTTTTTATTTCTTCCGGCTCGGGCATACTGTGGTACGTACGGCCATACTCGCGCATATCAAAAACCTTCAGGCGCCGTTGCTCCGCCCAGTCGGCCAGGATATTCACCAGCGTCCCCTTTCCTGATCCGTCAATGCCGTCAAATATGACTAACCTGCCTTTTTTCATAAAATTATTTTTCTAAAACGAAAAAAGTATATGCATGCTTGTCATCATGGCTTTCCCGCTGGCTGACGACTTTCGTGAACATGGAATAATCAGGGAAAAAAGTGTCCGCCTCAAAATCCCCTTTCACTACAGTTATATACAACCGATCGGCTAAAGGCAATGACTGTTTATATACCATGCCGCCTCCGATAAAAAAAATCTCTTCCTGTTCATGTTTCTTCGCCGCTGCGATAGCTTCGTCGATCGAACGGGCCATCACACATCCAGCCGGGTGAAAATTCGGATCCTGGGTCAGAACAATATTCGTCCGTTGGGGTAACGGCCGACCAATCGATTCATACGTTTTCTGTCCCATAATGACGGCATGCCCCCGGGTCACGGACCGGAAATTTTCCATATCTTCCGGGATATCCCATAACAGCCCATTGTTCCTGCCAATGGCCCTGTTTTCACTGACAGCCACGATAATGCTGATGATGGGTTTGTGCATATGAGTTAAATGGCGATTGGGGCCTTGATGCCCGGATCCGGGTTATACCCTTCTAAAGTGAAATCTTCGTATTTGAAATCAAAAATATCCTTAACGTCCGGATTGATTTTCATGGTCGGCAGAGCTTTTGGCGTGCGCGACAGCTGCAGTTTCACCTGTTCGAAATGGTTGTTGTAGATATGGACATCCCCAAACGTATGCACGAAATCTCCCAATTCCTTGCCGGTCACCTGGGCCATCATCATGGTCAACAAGGCATATGAGGCGATATTAAACGGAACACCCAAAAAAACGTCCGCAGACCGCTGGTACAGCTGGCAGGATAATTTGTTATTGGCGACGTAAAACTGGAACATGGTATGGCAGGGCGGCGGAGCCGATTTTTTCCCGCTAATCAAGGTCTGCAAATCGGCTACATTCCATCCGCTCACAATGATGCGGCGGGAGTCTGGATTGGTCCTGACCATTTCCTGCACCTCGGCAATCTGGTTGATCGGTTTCCCGTCATACCCCTTCCACCGGATCCATTGGGCTCCGTAGATCGGGCCGAGTTCCCCTGTCTCATCCGCCCATTCGTCCCAGATGGTTACGCCGTGGTCATTGAGCCACTTAACGTTAGTATCCCCCTTGAGGAACCACAGCAGTTCATACATGATTGATTTGAGATGGACTTTCTTGGTCGTCAACAGGGGGAATCCGTCAGCCAAATTAATACGCATCTGGTAGCCAAACGTACTCCGGGTACCGGTACCAGTCCGGTCGGATTTGTCCACGCCATGGTCAAGAATATGTTGGAGCAGGTCTAAATATTGTCTCATACGATTATGCTACCCTTTGGACCACGTCGAATGGTACTGTACATATTCAATGCCGGCCAGGTCCATCATCCGGCGCGAAGCTTTCCAGATTTCTTCGTCATGGTATTTATCACTCTCATACACTACTTTCTTGATGCCATTTTGGATAATGGTCTTAGTGCATTCATTGCAAGGGAATAATGTCGTATAAATCGTACAGCCTTCAGCTTTCGCATTGGAGTTATAAATGGCATTTTCCTCGGCATGGACGACATACGCGTATTTAGTATCAATAAGCTTACCCTCTCGTTCCCAGGGCAATTGCTCATCCTTGATGCCCCGAGGGAACCCATTATAACCCAAACCGACGACTATCTTGTTCTCATTGACGATAATCGCTCCGGCCTGAGTGCTTGGGTCTTTGGAACGATCGGCAATGACATGGGCCATACGCATGAAACATTCATCCCACGAAATGTAATCAGAACGTTTTTGTGTACCGCTCATAAAAATAATTCGTTATTGATTGGGTTATATCTGCACTTTGATGCCCGGGCCCATGGTCGTCGACAGGACGATATTCTTAATGAAAACACCCTTTGCCCCCTGGGGTTTGGATTTCTTCAGCGCATCCGTAAAGGCATGATAATTGGCCAGCAGTTTCTCCTGGTCAAACGAAACGCGCCCGATCAATTGGTGGATGTTACCAGAATCATCGTTACGGAACGTCACTTTGCCAGCGGCCAGTGCCTGGACTCCAGCGGCCACATCCTTGGTAATGGTTTCATTTCGCGGATTCGGCATCAGGCCTTTCGGGCCGAGGATTTTCGCGACCGGCCCCAGTTTCTTCATCATAGCCGGAGTGGCCAACGCGATGTCAAAATCGCATTTACCGGTGGTCTGGATCTGCTTGATCAGCTCGTCAGAACCGACCAGTACGGCGCCAGCTTTCGTGGCAATTTCCTGATCTTTGCCTTCGCAAAAAACCGCCACGCGCTTGGTTTTACCCGTACCGTGCGGCAATGCGACCGTACCACGGACGATCTGGTCCGCCTTGGTCACGTCTATGCCCAGCCGGAGGTGCACTTCGACCCCAGCGTCAAATTTCACTGCTGACGTTTTCTTGGCAAGGTCAATCGCCTCCTCTGCCGAGTAGGTTTTGTTTACGTCAACCAGGCCTTGCTCCTGTTTGAACCGTTTTGATCTTTTTTTCATTCTCGTGCCCTTTCGTGGTACTAACCCATCCGGCGACTAACCGGACAGTCCCACAAAAAAATAATTAGTATGTTCAATTTATATGATAGGTGTCGGTTGTTCCTTGCGCTCTTTTGCTTCACGCCTGACGACGGTCCAATGATACCAGAATAACGGTATGCCGATCAGCACGAATGGTATCGAGGTAGCCGCCTGACGCTGGGTAGAATCTGACGATCCAGAAGATTCTTTTTGCCAGGCGCCATAATCATCCTGCCATCGTTTTGCCAATGTGACGGTCTCAGCGTCAATACCGCATTTCTCTCCACAGGCAATTACACTCGGAACCCCGCCGCTTTCCGCCCCGATCATGCTCGGAGTAGTATATACTTTTTCAGCGGCAGTATCCACGCGTCCGGCACTGGGGAATACCCAGGTCTTTAGTGTCAAATTGATGAGGAATCCGCCGGCTATTACCATCATGATCAGCGAAGCCAGTGAGACGAAATAAAAATAAATGGGGCGCAGGACGCTTTTGTCCCCCTCCTCGGCTTTTTTCGCGTCGCGCTGGACTGTCCGGAAATGGATGAAATAAAATGGTGCAGCGATGATTAAAAATGACAATGCCGCGACTGCATCACGGGCGCGCTGCGAACCCGGGTTGGCATTTGCGTCAATCCAATTCTGATAGTTGGCTTTCCAGGAACTGATTGACGTTTTTTGCGTTTCTGTAAGGGTGCATGTCCCGGTGCATGACAGCTCGCCGCCTAATATTGTTTCCGCCTTATCGGTCGAAATAACGCCATTTGGATCGAGTACCAATGTCGGCGGCGGACCCAACCTGCTAGCAACTCCGACGTCTGCCTTCGTAAATACCCAGGACTTCAGGCCCATATTCACTAAAAAAATCAGCGAACCGGAAACGATCGCCAGCGTAATCAGTGAAGCTATATAAAAATACAGGCTGCGTATGACAAATGTTTTTTTCATCGAACTTTTTCCTTCTACCACTGCGGCGATGGAAAAAATTACCAGCGCCAGGGTGCTTAGGGGGATTAAAAATCCTAGGTACGTAAACCACGAACTGACCATCATAGGAAAAACTAGTTACTCTTTTACTTCCAGTCCCATGTTTCGGGCCGTGCCCTCAATAATGCGCATAGCACCGGGCAGGTCTTTCGCATTCAGGTCCGGCATCTTGATCTTGGCGATCTCCTCTACCTGCTTCTTGGTGACCTTGCCGACTTTCTGCTTCAATGACTGTCCCGAACCTTTTGTGATGCCCGCGGCTTTTTTGAGCAGCTCAGCGGCCGGCGGCGTTTTCAAAATGAATGAATATGTCCGGTCCTCATATACCTTGATTTCAACGGGGATGACATCGCCGATTTTATCCTTGGTCTGAGCATTGAACTTGGAACAAAAATCCTGCAGGTTCAAGCCGTGCTGGCCGAGAGCCGGGCCGACCGGCGGTGCCGGGGTGGCCTTGCCGCCTTGCAACTGGAGCTTGACTATTGTTTTTACTTTTTTTTCTGCCATAAAATATAAATTGAAATTAAATCTTCTTGATCTGGAGGAAATCCAGCTCGATCGGCGTTTCGCGTCCGAACATGGCTACCAACACCTTGACTTTGCCGCGGGCCTCATCGACTTCAGAGACCTTGCCCTCGTATTCCTTGAATGGCCCGTCGGTGATCCGGACAGCCGTGCCGGCCATGACGTCTATCTTGTATTTCGGCTCCTCGACACCCATGCGTTTCTGGATCGCTTTCACTTCTTCCTCGGATATCGGAGTCGGTGTCGTGCCTGACCCGACGAATCCTGTAACGTTCGGCGTATTGCGGACCACGTACCACGAATCGTCCGTCACGATCATCTCCACCAGTACGTAGCCGGGGAAAATCTTTTCGGTGACGACCCGCCGCTTGCCATTCTTGATCTTGATCTTGTTTTCGGTCGGGATCAGAACGCTGAAAATCTTATCCTGCATGTCCATGGACTCGATGCGCTGGCGCAGGTTGCGTGAAACATTTTCCTCATACCCGGAATAGGTGTGTAGCACATACCATTTGCGCCCCTGCTGTAAGGTTTGTTTTGGCATAAAGACAATCTACTTAATTACGTTTTTCAAAACATAGTTCAGTCCGAAATCCAAAGCCCCCAAAAAAGCGGCCGTACCGAGGCTGATGCCGATCACCAGCAGGGTCAGCTTCGTCGCTTCCCGGCGGTTCGGCCAGACGACTTTCTTGAGCTCATCGCGGGATTCCAGGAAATAACTGACGATTTTGTTAGGCATATTTTATGGTCTTTAAAATCCCCTCTGCGGGGACTATCCTCAGATTATACCATCCTACCCAAACTGTCAAATCTATCAAATATCAAGATTTTTTACGCTTTTCGCGTGCGTATGGATGAAATGTTTGCGCGGAGTTACGTCATCACCCATCAAAATATCAAACACTTCGTCCGCTTTTTCAGCATCCTCGATGTCGACCCGCTTCATCAGCCGTCTGGCCGGATCCATAGTCGTATCCCACAGTTGGCGAGGATTCATTTCGCCCAAACCTTTATACCGCTGGATATTCACTCCGCCCCCGGCTACTTCAGCCCCTTCCATCCCTATCTCCCCCGTATCAGGTGTATCCGCCTCCACTTCTGGTTCGGCAAGCCTCTCTTTTTTCGTTTTGGTTGACGGCTTGGCTTTCCCCAATTCCATTTTCATTTTTTCCAATTGGGCTTCATTATATACGTAGCGGAAATCCTTGCCATGGCTGATGCGGTACAGCGGCGGCTGGGCGATGAATAAATGCCCGCCTTTGACGATCTCCGGGAAATACCGGTAGAACAGTGTCAGGAGCAGCGTCCGGATGTGCGCACCGTCGACGTCGGCATCGGTCATGATAATGATCCGCCCATAACGCAGCGCCGAGATGTCAAACTGCTCGCCGATGTTCGTGCCCATGGCGATAATCAATGACTTGATTTCATTATTCGCCAGCATCTTGTCCAGACGGGCTTTCTCCACATTCAAAATTTTACCGCGCAACGGCAGGATGGCCTGGAAATTCCGGTCACGGCCCTGCTTGGCGCTGCCACCGGCAGAGTCGCCCTCAACAATATATAGTTCGCTGTCAGCGGCGTTGCGCGATGAACAGTCCGCCAGCTTGCCCGGCAGGGTCATGCCTTCGAGCGCGCCTTTGCGCAGAACCGACTCACGGGCGGTGCGAGCCGCCATCCGGGCACGGGACGCCAGGATGCATTTGCCCAATATGGCTTCCGCGTCTTTCGGATGTTCCTCCAAATAAATCTGCAGACCGTCTGACGTGACAGTATCCACGGCTGATTTCGCCTCAACGTTGCCCAGCTTCGCTTTTGTCTGGCCTTCAAATTGCGGTTCCTTCAGCTTAACGGAAATGACGGCAGTCAGGCCTTCCTTCACATCGTCAGAAGTCAGGTTCTCGTCTTTTTCTTTGAGGTATCCCTGCTTGCGGGCATAATTGTTCAATGTCCGGGTCAATGCGGTCCGGAAGCCGGTCATGTGCATGCCGCCTTCTGTCGTGAAAATATTATTGGCAAAACTGAAAATTGTTTCCTTGTATTCCTCGGTGTAACGGAGGGCCACTTCGACCTTCATGTCACCGGATTCTTTTTCCACATAAAACGTGGATTGGTGCTTGGCCGCCTTGTGGGCATTGAGGTGCTGGACATATGATGCGATACCGCCCTCAAAATAGAAAACATAGACAAACGGCTCCTCGCCCCGTTTGGCCGTCCGGCGGTCGATGACCGATATTTTCGTGCCCTTGGTCAGGTAGGCCTGCTGGCGCAGATGGTCCAGGATCGTCTGCAAATTGTAATCAAGGACGGTAAAAATTTCCGGATCAGGCTGGAATATAATAGTTGTACCAGTACCCTTGGCCTTGCCGACGGGTTTGACGGCACCTTTGGCCTTGCCCTGGGAATATTCCTGAGCCCATAATTTTCCGTCACGCTTGACCTCGGCTCGTAAATATTTCGACAGGGCATTGACCACCGAAACGCCGACGCCATGCAGGCCGCCCGAAACCTTATACCCGCCTTCCCCGAATTTACCGCCGGCATGCAGGATGGTCAGAACGGTTTCCAAGGCTGATTTTTTCGTCGTTTTGTGTTTTTCCACAGGAATACCGCGGCCGTCGTCAGTCACACTGACCAGATGGTCCGGTTGGAGTTCAATATCAATATTCTTGCAGAAACCTGACATCGCCTCGTCGATGGAGTTGTCCACCACTTCCCAGATCATGTGGTGCAGACCCTCGGATGCGGTGTTACCGATATACATGCCCGGCCGTTTCCGTACCGGGGCCAGCCCCTCCAACACTGTAATCTGTTTGGCTGTATACTCTCCTTCTTTCGCGGGCTTGTTCACGTCCTCCTTTGTTTTGCTTTTTTTCGGCATAGTGTTAATAAATGTATAATTAATATTTTTTTAACGATTCCATTGCCTGTTCATACCAAGATTTCACAATATCTTTCGCTCTTTCAGACGTAATCCTGCTAAACATCCATTGAAATTTGTCTTTTACATTTTCACGCCCACATTTCTTCAGCAAATCATTCAAAAAATGGTCAATATTGTTTTCAAAAAAACTTACACTATCCGCATCCTTAATGACATTTTGATCGTCAGTACCGCCTTCTTCATGTCTGGCAATGAGCATCCTGACTCGATCAACTAACTTCTGATCCGCACCACTTTTTTGTAAAAAATCTCCAACAATGTCCGCGCCTCCCTCTTGGTGTTTTTTTAAATATGCGGGTTCATGTAAATTCTCCCCTGCCTTTGGATCGGTATGTCCGTGAAAAACTCGCTCTGCATCATGGCCTAATGCGGCAATCAGCATCGCCTCATCCGCATCTGATCTCAATTGCTTTACCCAATAAGCCGCCCTCCGGAAATGTACCATTTGCCTCGGCTTGGCTGTGGCAGACAACCACTGATCAACCTGCTTATATAAATTTGAAGAGTGAATCATCTTTTAATTTCCATCCCAAATTTGCTACTTAATTCCATAATAATCCTCTGCTGGATAACTTCCGTTTCGCCAGACGTGAGCGTGTGATCAGGTGCCTGATACACGACATGCAGTGTTATGCTTCGCTGGTCGTCAGAATCACGGAAATATTTCGTTCCCCGCACATCAGATATCAGTCCGTCGATTTTTTTTGCCGCATCGGCAATCTCGTAATAATCCAAATCCGGCCGGGCTGTAAACGTCAGATCACGTTCAACTTGCGGAAACTGCGGAATCGGTTTGAAAATGCGCTTATCGCTGAATAGATTGAGGAGGACGCCTAAGTCCACTGTCATGTATACCGGTGACTGGCCAAGCTTTTCGGCATTGACCGAGAGCTCACCGATTATGCCGACGTGCTGATGTCCGCAATGTAAATCTGCGATTCGCCACGGATCTTCCACAGGGACAATCGTGACCGGCTCAGCAAGGTTCAAATCACGGGACAGATTTTCCAGAACTCCCTTTATGCTGTTTACCGCATCCTGTTTCTGGTACACCACCGCGGTCAACTGCGCCTTTTCCTCAGGCAACCCCTTAGTCCGTTTGATAAATACACGGCCGACTTCAAAAACTTTTATAATTTTACTGTTCTGATAATTTTTCAGGACGACATCATGGAGCCGAGGCAGTAGGCTGGTACGCATATATTCCTGTTCCGGGTTCAATGGGTTGAGTACCCGATAATGGTTCGCGACCTTCAACCCAAACCGCTCCAATAACGTACGCCCATAAAAAGAATAACTGAGAGTTTCCGTAAAACCGGACGAAACCATGGAATCCTTGGCTGCACGTTCGAGCTTTTTCTCCACAGACAATCGCTGTGGAACCAGAGCCGCATACACCGGCTGCGGCATAATGTTGCTCCAGCCAAAGAGCCGGCCGATCTCTTCTGCCACGTCGGCCGGAATGGTCATATCCTGGCGCCAAGCTGGCACGGTGATGCTGTATTCGTTACCGCTGACCTTGTTTATTGTAAACCCTAATGGCTCCAGATATCGCTTCACCAGCGCAGGCGTAAACGTATGACCGATAAGCATGCTGATTTTCTGCAAATTAAATGTAACCATTTTATTTTTTGGCATTTTCTTGTCAGCAACGATAATCATGCCTTTGGCCACCTCGCCCTTTGCAATTTCAGCTAACAATTCCGCTGCCCGGTCACAGGCCTGTTCGGACAATCCCCACCATATGCCTTTTTCAAAACGCAATGAAGCCTCAGTCATCATCCCGAGCTTCTGGCGAGTGCGCCGAACGCTGATTGGCTTGAAAATTGCCGACTCGATGACAATGTCTTTTGTTTGTTTCGTAATTTCAGAACTCCGTCCGCCCATGACTCCGGCAATGGCAATTGGATTTTTTGCATCACAAATCACCAAAGAATCGGCCGGAACCTGCCTTTTTTCTCCATCCAATGTTTCAAATTCCTGGTTGCGGCCGGCGCGTCGGACGATGATTTTCCGACCCTGAATGCTATTCAGGTCAAACGCATGAAGCGGCTGGCCGTATTCGAGCATGACATAATTAGTGACGTCGACAACATTGTTTATCGGTGACAGGCCGTTGACTATCAAACGGGATTGCAGCCATTGCGGTGACGGACGGACTTTCACATTCCTTACCACACGTGCGGTATATTTCGGACACAAATCCTTATCCTTGACCGTTACTGCCAAAACTTTTTTAATTGAAAATTTCTTGCTTTCCTGAACACTAACTTCCGGCAGAACGAAAGGCTGGCCAGTAATGGCCGACACCTCGCGAGCCAAGCCCAAAACCGAATAACAATCCGCCCGGTTAGGGGTGATATTGATATCCAAAACCGTATCCTCCAAACCGGTAGCCAGTCCGAACAGCTTGCCGACCGGCAAATCCTTATCCAATATCATGATGCCGGAATGGTCCTGGCCTAACCCCAACTCATCCGGGGCGCATAACATGCCCTCGGATTCTACACCGCGGATTTTCCGGCGTTCGATCACCATGCCGCTCGGCAATTTTGCGCCGATCATCGCGACCGGCACTTTCTGTTCCGGCTTGATGTTTTTCGCGCCGCAAACAATATTCAAATATTCCGCCTGTCCGACATCGACTTTGCATACACTTAACTTATCAGCATCGGCATGGTTGACTATTGTCTTGATCTGACCAACGATGACATGCTCAAACCCCTGGCCGAACGTATGTATCCGCTCCACTTCAAATCCGGCTGGCTCTAAAAGCTGCGCCAGCTGTTCTGGTGTTTTTTTGATCTTTACGTGGTCTTTTAGCCAATCGAGCGAGAGTTTCATGTTCTTTTTAAAGGTTGATAAGAGCTATAGATTAATAGGCTAAAATGTAAATGGATTTAAATGAATGTACGCCTTTGCCCCTATGACCTTATAGCTCAAGTAGCTCTTATATTACATCTAAAACTGTTCTAAAAATCTTTACCTTCTTCTGTTAAAATAACACATCGATTTACCAACTTTTATTTTCGTGAAGGCCCTTCTTGATCTTGCTCAAAGAAATGATTATCACAATCAACATTGCTAATGGTATTATCAAAAAGGTTATTGCATCGATCCAACTGGACCCACTGGCGATTTGTGCAGCAATTACTAAACATAATATTACGTTAATAACAGAGACTATTTGGCCTACAATCAGGCTAAAGTTTTTTTTACGATTAAGCACGATGAGGGCGAACAAGACTGCACAAAAATCTAGAAAAAAGATAGCCATAACACTATATGCAAAATTTTCACCACCGGGCATGTCAATCATGAGCCCTAAAGACCCGACAGTTGCCAATCCCAAAATAACCAATTCAATAATAAAAAATACTTTTACAAATCGGACCGTACCATGAACTGAGGGCATATCCAGAGATTTATTTTCGTTATTTTTCGGTTCCATATTATTATTTTAAAACTGTCCTAAAAATTTCAAATCACCTCCGTATAAAAGCCGAATTTCATTAATCCCGTGGTACAGCATCATGAGTCGCTCCAGCCCGCCGCCAAAAGCGAATCCAGAATATTCTTCCGGATCGACCTTCATGTTTCTCAGCACCTGGGGATGGACCATGCCAGCGCCCAGCATTTCCAGCCAGCCGGTTTTCTTGCACACCGAACATCCTTTGCCGCCGCAAATCAGACATGACATGGTAATTTCCAATGACGGCTCGGTAAACGGGAAAAACGTACTGCGAGGCAGTACCTTCACTTCCTTTCCGTACAGTGCCTGAAAAAAATCTTTTAATGTAGCGATCAGGTTCGCAACCGTGATGCATTTGTCGATCACCAGGCCTTCGTATTGGTAAAAGACGGATTCATGGCTGGCATCAGTCGCCTCATGGCGAAATGTACGTCCAGGGATCAAAAGCCGCACCGGCGGCTTCCTTTTTTCCATAGCCCGCAGCTGCATGGGTGAAGTATGTGTCCTGAGCAGTAAACCATTTTCCAGATAATACGTATCCCACATATCACGGGCTGGATGGTCTTTGGGGATATTCAATAAGTCAAAGTTATATTCAGGCGTTTCCACTTCCTGGCCGTCCAGCACCTCGAAACCCAAGGACATGAAAATGTCTTCTACACGTCGCATAAACTGGGTCAGCGGGTGCAGATGTCCCCGCTCCTGAGCCTCGCCTGGCCAGGTACTATCCAGCCGGGACCTCTTTTCAGCGCCGCTCAAAGAAAACTTTTTACGTGCCAGCGAAAACATATCGCCTAATTCTTGTTTCAAAGAATTTGCAAGCTGCCCCATGACCCGCCTCTCTTCAGATGACAAGTCTTTAAGCTTGGACATGATATCTGCCAACTCCCCTTTACGGCCGAGAAATTTGGCTTCCAAATCACGCAAATTTTCATTGGTAGCAGCCTTATGTATCTCGTCCTGGGCTTTCTGCTGTAAATTTTTGATGAGGTCTTTCATATTAATACCTGGCTACTTTCCGGGTAATAAAGAAAAATTCCATAAGGACTAAGAACAGTACGAGCAATAATGCGCTCCACCATTTGAGCATGCCGCCGCCCTGGAACATCAATGTCACGATCAGAAGTATCGAAAACCATAATGATTGACGGGTGGCTACGCCGAGATGCCGGAAAATAAACGTCTCTTTTGAAAACCAAACCCTGATAAAAAAGCCGAGCAACGAAAAAGTACCAATAAGCGCCAAGAAAAGGCTCAAATAAAACATGGTAAATCCGACGACCCCACCTTCATCAGGATTCATGTAAAATAAAACCACCAACCATGCGAGCCAGCAGAACAGTGTTACTGAAGTCATGAAAATAAGGTACTTTTTCAGAGACATTTGAAGTGTTTTTTAACTAAAAAATAAGGGTCAAAACCTACCCTTATTTTAACATCTTTTATGCCTTATGGCAAGACAAAAATTGCTCCGATTATATAGCTAATGTTAGCTAAATAATCAAACTAAAAATCTCAGCCGATTTACTCCCTGGCTACCAGTCTTTTTCGCGAGCTTTTCCAGTATCTCCTGCTCATGTAATTTGATCTCCTGGCCGATGGCGGAACTCAAAACCGCGACAGTTAGTGTGCCGTTCTTAACGTATTGTGCCTTTACCTTATCCTTCACCCCTTCGCCTAATACTTCAATAATAATCCTATCAAATTCCGTACAGACTACCGCCGCACCGACCTGCTCGCCGATACCGGCTTTATTAAGGGTATTTTTTAATAGGTCCTTAAGTGGGTTGGCCATGGCTTTACTCTATACCGAATGCATTAAAAAGTAAATGCATTATATAAGGTATTTTTCAGCGTCCTGCCAGCCAATCAGCTGGTCCTGTGAGCTGACATACCCCTTATAATTTATCGATGTTCCGGCATGGATACCTAGATGAAGATGTTTGCGCTCCCCGTCGGTTTCCGGACTGAACCCCTGGCCGAGATTTCCGATAAAATCCCCCTGCGCTAGAATGTCGCCAATACTTGCTGTAATCACATTCACATTCAAGTGGCCATACAAAACTGTCACTGACTGGCCATTGATCATGCAATCCTGGATGAGCACGCCTCCGTACCCGCTCACCCATTGACGGACCCGAACCTTCCCGGTACAGGCCGCCGTGATACGAACATCAGCGTCAGCTTCGGCAACAGTCGTTTCAAAATCAACGCCCGTATGGTACCCGGAAAACTTTTCCGGTTGGACCGGAGAATTTTTTTGCGTCACATACAAGCCGAAAGGTTTTTTTGTAATACGAACCAACGCACCAGAAATCGGGGCGATAAAGTCTCTTGGAACGCTTAAGGTATTTACAGGGGCCGCCATATTGGCAGGCGCAGCGACGTTTGTATTTTGTTGAGCAGATCCCCTATTGGCATTCTGAATCTGATTATTGGTAATATTCTGATTGGATTTTACCGCCTGTTGAGAGCATGCACTGACTAAAAATAGCAGCATAACCAGCAAGATAGAGATACCGATATTTTTCTTCATTTTTTAAACATTAATTGGCTCATATGGATTGGGCGCCACGCTCGGTAAAAAAGTAGCTCCCAACCAATTCTCAGGTACTATACTTTGATTTTTCTATTTTTTTCCCTTAGTTTTCGCCGGTCTGAAAATATAGGATAAACGTGCCGATAATTCATCAATTTGTCTAAAACACCCTTTTTACAAGTACATTGAAAATCCAATATTTCCTATAGGAGGCCAAAAAACAATCAAGGTTCAACGCGGGCTGATCACAGAGTCACAGTAGCAAACTTCGTATCCAAGGAGGTACACTCATGTTTCGTAGAAACGCCATTTTCACAGCGATCGTTCTTTGTCTGGCTTTCATTCTGTCGTATTCGTTTGCGTACAGCCAGTCATCGAGTGATCAGGAAAAAGTAGACCGTTTAGGCAAGAAAATCCGCGACTACCAGACCAGTGAAGTCTGGCCGGGCGGGAATGAGTATTCGGGAGCCTATACCGAATATCATCGTAACATTTTTCTTCGTAAAGGTGGAGCGTCAGCCATAGTCACCCAAGCCCGCAATAATCAGGCCGTGACTGAAGGAGCAAAAACATTGGCTAACTTCGATCGTCCGGCCCGGCTTGCGCTGTACAGCAAATGGTTGACGCCGATCTACCCCACCTGGGAAATGATCGGAGAAGTGTCTGACAAGGGCACTACCAATGCCGGGTATGAAACTGAAAAAGAAATTGCCGCCGGATTGGTGGCGTTAGTAAAGGAAATCGTCACCCAGAACCTACAGTCAGACCTTGGCCAAAACCAGGCCATCGACTACCAGGCAGATTTCAAGCGTCTGGGAACAATGATCCGGAAATACCAAACCGATGTCGTGTGGCCGGGCGGGAATGAGTATTCGGGCTGTTATATGGACACTGACCGGAATAATTTTCTTGCTCGTGGCGGCGCTGATCGAATCGTACAGTTGGCGAAAAAAAACACAGACTTCGTGAAATTCGCCAAAGAGTTGAAATTCATCAGCGACGCTGAACGAGCAAACTATTGCAAGAAATGGTCAGTGCCGGTCTACCCCACCTGGGCGATGAATGGCGAGATTTCAGACAAAGGCACCACTGAAGCCGGCTATCAGACGGAACAAGAAATTGCCAAGGGGTTGGTAGGACTGGTAAAGGAAATTGTCGGTACGTATGTTGATCCGCCTAGCCAGCCGGACAAAACGATAGATTTTTCCGGCAGACAATGGGGCATCAAAATGCCAACGATTCCGTTTGGCCCAGGTCCAAACCATTGGTCCGGATCGGAAGATAATATTTGGGTGGAAAACAACCAACTGCATCTGAAAATCATCCACCGTGATGGGAAGTGGACCTGCCCGGAAGTATATCTGCTCCAGTCGCTTGGTTTCGGCACATACACAATCGAATTTGCCAGTCGCGTCGACAACCTGGATCCGCAAGTCGTGCTTGGCTGCTTCCTGTATGAGTCGTTATCCCGCGAATTGGATATAGAATTTTCCAAAGTTTTGGCCAACCCCAACAACGCACAGTTCGTGGTCCAGCCTTACACGCACAGCGGCAATATCGTCCGCTATGACATCCCGGCAGTCGGCCAGTTCACCTGCCAGATCGTATGGCGGCCAGACCACGTGCTATTCAGCGTCTGGCAGGGCTACAGCCAATCGTCAGACAGCCTCATCAACAGCTGGACCTATACCGGCGCTGACATTCCGCCAGCAAACGTAGAACATTTTCGCTTCAACCTTTGGCTGTTTGGCGGCAAGCCGCCAACCACAGGCCATGGCGATGAAGTCATTGTCAATTCTTTTACCTATCAGCCCTAGTTGATGTAAAAGAAAAAACAACGTCCCGGTAAGCACGAGCTTACCGGGATTTTTTTACCAACAAATAATGTTTGCCAAATTATCAATACCTATTTGCCCGCTATTTTCTTCGTGCACTTCATGTACATAGCCCCAATGACGGCCACCAGGATGACGATAATTCCGATCAGGACGTACGTCAGTGTGCTTGAACTCTCTGCGTCATCCTCAGTGTCTGCCGTAACATTAGTGTTTACGTTAACTACGTCCGTGTTTAAAGCAGTATTTGCATTGTTCGTAACGGCCGTATTCATGTTTACTGCCGAGTTAGTGTTCGCATTGGCGGTGGCGATCAAATTCGGTTCCGTGTTGGTATTTGTCGCTGCCCCCAACGAATATAGTACGACCGTTCCGGTACCGCCCGGTTTCAGGCACTGGTAAGCATTGGCAATGGTCGTGGTATAGGTGCCGGCCGGGAATGTCTTGTTGATGGCGTAATCCGCGTTGCACCAGGTGGTCTGGTATGGGTCGCAGGATGAACGAGTCGCGGTAAAAGAAGCGAATGGCGCGCCGTCCTTGGTCACGGTAATCGGCAGCTCAGTCTCGCCGGTCTGCCATTTATACCACATCGAAAATTTGCTGACCGACAGGTCCTGGGTCAAAGTCCAGGTAGAGGTAGCGGTCAGGCTGCACGCACCGATGTAGCTGTCCGTCGAATCGAATACTTTGGTCTCGGTCTGGGCATGGACGGCGATTGGCAATACGATCAATAGTGCCAGGCCGAACAGCAATGATAGTTTTTTCATACTTGGTATATTAATTGTTAATTCTTTACCACTGTCCCACTGAGTAAAACGGCACGTCCCGTCTGAATTGGTCCAGTCAGGCATACTCACCTATATTTTCCTACGTTTGAGAAAAAAACGCAATAACCCGTCGTGCTACCGGAGTTGGGGCCGCGAAATAAAATAGAGGAGGCCCGCAGGTCTCCTCTCGTTGAAATTACTGTACATTTTTATTTTGCTGCCACCGGCAGATCCTCAAACAGGTGGCTTCGGTGTGTTTGTCCAAGCACACGTGCGTTGGCCATATCCTGCAGTAAGGTGCTCAGATTAGCCTCATTCGCGCCGTGGTTGAGAAAAAGATGCAACGCGGCAACCTGGTACGGAATAATCACGTAGTGAGCGCCAAGCTTATACAGCTCTGCTGCCTGCCCGCGTGAGTCCACGATTCCGTAGAAATTGACCGCCGGGTACTGCCGCAAGTGCGATAGCAGGAGAATATTATCGCGATTATCCGGTATCGAGGAAAATACCGTTTGAATTTTACCGAAATTCAACTGGGCCATGACTTCGGGATTGTTCACGTCACCATAAATACACGGGACGTTTTCGGATCGCAGTTGGGTAATAATATCCGGATCCGAATCGACGACCACGTAGTGGATGTCCATTTTGGCTAGCGCTTTCTGGATCATCCGCCCAAGCCGCGAACAACCGATGACAGCTACGTCGTAGCCGTCAATGGTTTTCGGTTCATCCGACAGGATATCCTGCTTGAAGAACGAAATGCGCTCTGTCCACAGGAACCAACTGCCGATACGCCGGTACAACCCGACCGAGTATGTCATCATATACGAAGATATGGTCATTGATATGATGGCGACCACTATCAGCGGCGCCAGCAGATCCCCCGGTACCAGACCGACCAGCACTCCCTGGGCAATCAGCACCAGGCTGAATTCACTGAGCTGGCCCATGGTCATTCCGCTGTTGAAAATCGCCGACCGCTTGTAGCCGAACAGTCCGACGATAGCCATGACAATAATCGGCTTCAGGATGACGGCCAATACGGTAAAAACGATGATCAGCCACAGGTTGGCAGACATGGTATTGAGCAGGCCCTGCGCAATACCGTCCGATGGCAGGATGGCGCCAGTGGGAGTGAGCTGCAAACCCAATGAGGTGAAAAACAGCACCGTGAAAAAAGACTTCAACGGTTTGAATTCACCTATCAATTCATACCGATACATGGCTCGGGACAGGGAAAGTCCGGCCAGGAACGTCCCGATGCCGAACGACAAATGCTGGCCCTCGGCATAAAACCCGAGGATGAACATTATCCCCACCACGACCACGAACAGAGTTTCCTTCTCTCGGGCCAGATGATCGAGGATGAAGGGAAACGCGTAGCGCCCAAGGACGAACACTACGATCAGGATCAGCCCGGCCGTCACCGTACTGGTTGTCAGCAGGGTGCCGAGAGAAAAATTGTCGAACGTAGCCAGGACAGCCAAGGCGAAGATGGCCAGGATATCCTGCATAACGAGAATTCCAATAGCCACGCGTCCGTGGATAGTGTTCATCTCGTATTTATCGCCCAACACTTTCACCACCAGCATCGTACTGCTGAATGCCAGAGCGAACCCAAGGTACGCGCAGGCCATGCCGGTCAGACCAAACATCCTGCCGGCAAAAAAACCGACAGCGAACGTGCTCCCGACTTGCAATGCGCCGCCGAGAATCGCTACCAGCCCGACTTTCTTCAGCCGGGACAGGTCCATTTCGATACCCACGATGAACAGCATCACCACTATGGCGATTTCCGAAATATCGCGGATAACGTCGGCGTGGTCGATCCAGCCGAGGACAAGCGGACCGGCTACGACGCCGATCAGCACGTACGCCGGGATCATCGGCTGTTTCAACTCCTTAAATATGAAGCAGATGACAGCCGCCAGGGCAAAAATAATCCCGATTTCGTGAGTCATCGGATACCTCCGAATCTATTGTTGGATTGTTTACTAAATTTCAAAGACCACAAAGAACAGTCCGGCAATGTAACAGAAATGCCGGTACCAGTCAAGCGGAGTGGACGGCGGTTTCTATTCCCTGGCCAATGACTGAATGGTCACCTCCGCTCGTGAGAAGCTGACGGATAATACAACGGTTAATAAAACCGCATGCAGCCAATTTGTATGCCGGCACTACGCTGGTGTAGCTGAAAGATATTTCCGCCGCTCCGCTTCCGGCAGCCGCTCAATCGCATACCGCAGTATCGTCCGCGGCATTTGAAATGCATAAGCATTTAAAAAATTACGTTCCGTATCGAGCGAAACACGCTTCCCTACCTCGCGCAGCATCCATCCCACCACTTTATGGATAAGGTCATGCTTATCATGCAGGAGTATTTTGGCAATTTTCAAAGTATCTTCCGCCTGGCCATTCTTGATGAAATGAAACGTCGCCATCATAGCTATCCGTCTTTCCCAAAGAATGGAAGAACCCGCCAATTTAATCAAAATAGTCCGAGGTCTTTTCAATAGATATCCGCCGACAATTTCATGCGCCGACAGGTCGACCAGGTCCCAGTTGTTGATAAAACGAGTTGAACGCAAATAAAACGAATAAATTTTCTTTTTATCCGATTCATTCCCTCTTTTAAAATTGTGCACTAACATCAGCATGGCAATCAGCCGCGCTTCATGGATGTCTGATGAAATCAGCATAGCCAATTCCGGCCATGGTAAATCTTTGTACTGTAGCGCCAGGCGACGCGAAACCGGGACCGTCACTCCGACAAACACATCCCCTTCTCCATATTCACCCTGTCCAGTCTTGAAAAACCGCTGCAAAATTTTCGCCTTGGCTGGCGAACCGAGCGATCTCAATTCCGCATGCAATCGCCTTAACTGACCCATAAAAATTGAGGGGTACCAAACACTCGA
>JBAYGJ010000012.1:0-21824 GCA_041666685.1 Patescibacteria group bacterium
ATGCCATGCGGATGAGTGGGGGAGCTGGTCAGGATATCCTGAACAATACCCTCGGTCAGCCGGCCGGTACGCTGGTCCTGTTTCTGGACGATAGCGACACGTAATCTTGGATAAATATTTTCTCTATTTTGGCCGTTCATAGTGTAGTATTCCGTTTAGTTGTGTCGAGAGTTTTGAGAAACTGATCAGTCTGCCTGCTGCCGATGAGGATGCGGCGGCCGTTTTTCAATTCAAACTTGACGCCCCGTGTTTCGTCGAAATATACGTATGCCATGACCCACTTTGAGTTTTTCATTAAACCGTAGCGTATGCCCCAGCCCCAGAAATCACGCATGGGATTGAAGTCGCGGGCGTAGTATTTTTCCACCTGCTCGAGTGCGAAAGTCGTTTTCCAAAACGGGACATAGGAGGCGGAAATGTTTTTCCCGTCAAAGGTGATAATTTGTTTGCCACTGAGGAAAAGCCAGGGCATGCCGATGCCGCAAATGGCCAGGATCAGCCACACGCTCCAGTCTGGCGGCGGGCTGCTGCCAAACGGCCTGCCAAGCAGAATCTGCTGGACAAAGCTCCATAGCGACATAGTGAATAGAATTCCGATAATCATGTACATCCACCAGGGTTTGGATTTTTGTATTTCGTGGAAAAGATATTCGTTAGACATGGTTATGAAAGATAGATAAAAATATCAAGATAGTCCATACGACACTAAATAGGCAGTTATAAAGCACAGAAGAAGTTGAATAATAAACGCGGGGATAGTCCCATACATCCATTTTTTATCTTCACTGTATGTTGGGGTAATTTCCATGGCACGCCGATGCGCTGGGAATGTACTAAAAAAAGCTATAAGGGAAATAATAGCAACAGGATAAATACCAAAAAGCGCACCTGCTAAGAAAATTTGGTTGAACTCCGACATTCTATCTATTCCACCAGATGACAGCCCGACAATTACCGTTATCAGGAAAAAAACCGGGGTAATGAAAAAACTTATTATCACATACCGTAAACTGTTGCGCACCGGACTGCCTTTCGCAACGGCTGGGTTTTTTCGTAAACGACTCCAATAATAGATGACGTATGCGATAGGCAGGAATATGAATAAAAATCCACTCGATTTAAATAATAAAACCACCCCCACTAAGGATACAAAAAGTATTATTGCCCACTGTTTTTTACTGAATTTTTTCATAATTTTATTTTGTTCATGTTCAGTGAGGGTAGCTTTATGTATTATTAGAACTGGATCTGGTCGATGAGGCCCTTGATTTCAGTCGGCGTCTTATCCGCGTTGGCGCGGATGGTATTTTTTACCGCGCTGATCGCTTTGCCCAGATCCGGACCAGGCTTCATGTCACGGACCTGACGGAGGTAGTCAGACAGCCGCATGCCTAAAATTTCTATTTCGTGGTGTTCCTCTGCCGTCTGGGTTAGTTTTTTTTCCTCTTCATCATGCAGCAGCTGTCTGCCTTCCTCGAATTTTGCCCAGACCGCATCCGCATTCAGTTTGAGCTTTTTCTCGTTTTTTGAGTACCGCAATTCACCGTCAACCAGGTCAACGTGTTCAGTCGCGTTGCCGTCAGCCTGCAGTACCGCCGCCAGCAGTTCGACGGCCCGGCGTATTTCACCGTTATTTGCGCCGAACCCGTCCAGCAATTTGACGGTTTTTTTAGGATCCTGCTCGAGAAGCGAGGTGTTCATGTGGTTTTCCAATACGGTAATTAGAGTCTTCAGCTGCTCGCCGTCAGCGCCATTGGCGCGTAGGCCGGCGGCGATGTCGGGCAGGCGTTCTGTGGCATGGCCGATTGCGGACTGGTGCAATTCTCCTTTGGCCAGTTTTTTCTTCGTTTGCGCCACATTGGTTTCATTATGGACTGCCGTGGTTTTACCGAGATCATGATAGAGCATGGCCAGCTTGAGTTCAGTTTTACGTTCCGGCGGCAAATCTTGTTTTTCTATGTCTTCCAGTGCCAGGCGGACATGGTCCCATAGTGCAGGCCCCTCGGAGTGGATAATGGATGTCAGCCCCTTTTCCTGCATCAGCCGTTTTAATTCGTCGGGGGAACCCAGCGCGGCTGTCACGTCTTCAAACCCGTCCGGGTGCTGCCTGGCCCGTTGCAATTCAAGTACTGTTTCGATGTTTTCCGGCCTGGCTTCAATACCTAATTCTTGCAGCTCGCGGGTTGCGCTTTCTGCTGCGGAGAATTCGTGGGCATCGGGATTACCGGAGAATTGTGGGCTACTGTCTGGGTTCATACGAGGATATGTTAATTAAGAGATATCGTTTTTTTAGATTTTATCACCGCCACGTTCTACGCATGAAAAAGTGATATCGTCACATGTAGGGCAACTACTGCCAGTTACTACGATGCACTGATCATCTGCCTCGCAAGCCACTTCCCCGGGTGTAAGACTCCTGCCTGCCACGCGATTTTCGCAGGCTACATCTTTCCACATAGCACTGTTCGTATTCTGATTGAGATTCTGTTTTACCGGGCTATCCATGCTGGAGCACGTTCCAAAACAGGCATCTCGGTCGCTTGGCGATTTTGTTATACAACATTCACGATAACAGCTGTTCACATGCTGGAGGGCGCTCGGTGTATGTTCAACAATACATTGCTGCTCTTCCTCGGTTGGGATGGTCGCCGCACAATCCCGACTACCAATAGAAACTGTTGCACCCATGCATTTCTTCCCCGCGCTATACAGCGCTCCAATGCAATATTCTATACGTCCGCATTTGACTTTCGTCTTCCAACCAAAACTTAAGCCCGTGCCAAAGACGAGACCAGAGAGGGCGAGCAGTCCAATTATCACGAAAACTATAACCGTGATTATTTTCCATCTGGAAATTCGAAGTTTGAGTTGGGTCGGTTGCGCTGGTGGTGTAGGCGGTTCCATAGTAATTAAAGTGTTTAAAAGGTTACGTTATTGATTCGAAAGAAAAAAATAAGAATGCCATTAATTTCGAGAAAAGGAATAATCGCCAGAATAAGTGAATATTTGGCCCAGTGTGGCGAGTATCGGAGCGACTTGAACGTCGCGAATGCCCACAGGGCAAAGGGGGTCAGCAGGATGGTCGTGGTCCCCGCCAGCCATAAAATTATTGCGTGTATCTGCTCATTGTCAGACATGCTATAGTCGCTAAACATTAGATTCAGCCCATAAAATATGATAAAAAAACTGCCGCCAATGAGCACGAGTAGTTGGCTGATCAGGTACCGAAAAAAAGTGCGTTTCAGTTTATTCCCAGAATTCGGTTGTATCGTTTGTGCGGCTGGCTCCATAGATTGTCATGCTAGATTATTTTTTATTCCAAGGAGAGAGTATGCTTTTTGAAAGCAGCAGCATGATAAACAGCGCGATAGCCGGCACGAGGTACGCCAGGTCAAACCAGCCAATCTGGTCGGCCATCGTCAGGAGAATGTTCATTCCGGAAAATATGGTAGCGAGCCACCAGGCCCAGCGATACTTTTTATTGAGGCAGTAGGCAAGTCCAGCCAGCGCCACGGCATAGCTGAACCCGGTGACAGCGTAGAAGTAGCGGTAGACTGAACCCTGAAACAGCCACCAGCCGGCGAATAGTATCCAGAGCAGCGCAATGACGTACATTAATACGATAGTGGCGGCGAAAATTTTTGGTTTGGAGGCGAGTGTGTCTATACGTTTATATAAGTCGGTGTTTAGCGAGGTAGTTCGTGACAAGCCGGCAAATTTTTTCATGTCCGCGGGCGTTGGGATGGGCGCCGTCAGTAAACAGGCGTGGCCGCTCTTTTCTTGGGAAAGCAGGCAGGAGGTCAATATAGGGGACGCGCATGGATTTGCAGACTTCTTTAACGACGGATGCATATTCTTCGATGAGTTCGTTAGTGTAGAAAACATGCCGATCCCACCAGACCGGTGTCGTACGCTTCTCGTCCACCGGCGTAAATCCTATGAAAATGACGCGAGGAGTAATTCGTTTGGCATGGCGAAGAATGGCCGCGATGTTTTTCCTGAATGCAGCAAGTGGGGTGGACGTCCTTTTTTTCCGCCGGTCATACTGCGAATCGTTGAGCCCGACGCCAATTAGAATAGTAGCAGGATGTCCTTTTTTCAGGCGCAAAGGCACTTCCCGCTCAAACCGTTTGAGTACGCCGGCAGAAGTGTCAGCGGAAAGCCCTAGATTATAGACACGGCTGCGGTAACTGGGGTTGCGCAGAGCTTTTTTATCCAGCCGGGTGCGCAGGCGCTGTACCCAGCCTCCCGCCGGATCCCACGCTCCCCACACGATACTGTCACCGATGGCGATGATGTCAGGCATATAATTCGTTTCGTATGTAACAATTGTGCTACTTTTCGGCCGGATTGGCAAATAAAAACCCCTCGGTATCCGACCGAAGGGGGTGATGTCATGCTGTGCATGAACGATTATTTCATAAGAACCATTTTCTTTGTCTGTACCTGTTCGCCGGCGCGGACAATGTACAGATAGATCCCACTGGCCACCTCGTTCCCGTCACCGGTGCGGCCATCCCAGGTGAGATGGTAATAGCCGGCAGGCTGCTGGCTACTAACCAGTGTTATGACGCTCTGGCCGAGCAGGTTGTAGATGGATACATCTACGTCAGCTGACCGGGGCAGGTCGTAGGATATAGTGGTGGACGGATTGAACGGGTTCGGGTAATTCTGCGCAACGGCGAATATCGTCGGCAGATTGCCCGGCTGTTCGTCGCCGACGTCAGTCATGGTGATGTTGACGTACGTCGTGGTGCCGGCGATACATTCCACCGAATCAGCCCAGAGTTGGTATCCGGAAATCATCAGTTTCACGGCGTGCCTGCCGGGGACGATATTCGCCAGGAGTAGCGGCGTCTTGCCGAAGAGCACACTGTCAATGTATACGTCAGCGCCGGCCGGTGCGGAAGTGATGTCCAGGTAACTCGGACTGTGGGAGAAATAGTATACGCCCAAGTCTGTAATTGTTCCGTCCGGATCATTCGGGTTACTTGGGTTGCCCGCATCAAGGCACGGCGAGAACTCCGTCAGGTGGTATGTGGTATCCGCCGAGAACATCGGGTCGACGAAGATGTTGAAATACTTGTCGCACGGCGTACCGTTCAGATTCCGTCCCCAGGTGGTTACGCCAGCTCCCGGGAGAGTTCCTGAGATGGTGCCGCCGGTGTTGCCCCAGAAGTCGGTGTATCCGACGGTGACAGTCGAGTACGTGTCCCATTGGATCCCAATCCCGTTGGTACTGGCGATAATACTGTTCGTCAGGCTGGCGGTGGAGTTGGATAGGTAGATGCCGCCGCTGTAGTTACCGGGTACGGTCAGGTGGTCGAGGGCCACGCCGATCGAGTTCCCAATGAACATGCCAGCGCCAGCCCAGCCGCCGTTCCGGTTGAGCGAGTTTCCGGCAATAAGGTTGCCGGTTATCGTTGGACGGAAGCAGTAGTTGAGGAAGATGCCGGCACCGTAGATGGAGCTCTGGTCCGGGATGCTGAGGTAATTGCCGGTGAGAATGTTGCCGTCAATAACCACATTCGACGAGTTGGTCCAGCAGATACCTGCGCCCTGGCCGCTTGCGCCGATCAGGTAGTTTCTGTTGCCGTAGATGTAGTTGCCGCGAATCGTATTCTGGGCAACTGATCCCTCGGCAATGTTCAAATAGATGCCGCCGCCGCGTGCTATTGGGTTATATCCGCTGAAGAAAATGTAGTTGTTGCTGATGTCATTCCCAGTGACCGCCACCAGGCACGATTCAGCAAACACAGCACCGGCGTATCCGTAGGCACTGTGTCCGCCGTAAGAGTGATTACCGGTTAATACATTGTCGGTCAGTCGGAGAGTGCCGTTCCGATTGTACACACCGCCCGCGTAGGTGCCGTAGTTCTGGGTGATGGTATTTGCTGTGATCAGGGCTGCCGAGCTGTCGCAGTAGATGCCTCCGCCGAGGGTAGCCGAGTTCAGGGTAATGTCATTGCCAGTGATGACCACCGACGACCGGAGGCAGTAGATGCCTCCGCCTCTCGAGGCGCTCCCTTGGGTGATGCGGAAGCCGGTGATGGAGGACGTGCTGTCCACGTCCACGCAGCTGAGTACCGAGGCGCTGCTGTTTGCCTGGAGCCATGTGAACTCCGGACCTTCAGCGCTGCGCAGGGTTACTCCGCTTTTCATCTCGATTGGGAATACCTCATGATTGGTAGCGGGCGAATAGACCCCGCCAGAAACCAGGACGGTATCGCCGACCATGGCCGAGTCGATCGCCGCCTGGATGGTTCCGTATTCTTGGGGGACCAGCCTGGTAGCAGCCATAATCGCATTTGAACTGAAAATCATGACGCTTAAAGCCAGCCAAAGGCCGACCAGCCGAATGTTGTGCAACCTTTCCATAGATTGCTCCTTTCCGCGTATAGGGTGGTTGGGGGGTTGTCAATTTACTCTTTATTTTTCACTATAACTTACGCTTTCTGAGGCCTGGTTGTCAAGACGGGGAGGCGCTTCTTTAATAACTGAAAACTTCCGGAATATACTCCCGGTTCCTATCCAGAATTGGGTAATTATTTTTTTTCAGTCACCTGTTTTTCTTTTTCCCGCATCTTGTCGAAGAATCCCCCGACGCTGGCCGTATATTTTCTGGCGTCCTGGTATATGTCGTCATGATGCGTGGCGAAAATATCTGTCATGACGGTTTTTGCCTTGATTAATGCGTTTTTTACTCTTTCGAGTTGACTGACCGGAAAAAGATTGTCTTTGCTTCCGTAAATAACATATGTATTCGCCTTGACCTGTGGTAGTTTTTTTAAAATACCACCCTTGGCAATGGTAAACGCTTCCCAGGCGCGCCATTTTGCGCCCTCTTTCCGTTTGCGGGCGATGGTGCCGTCTGCGATTATCGATTCTACTACAGCCCGGCGGAAATTTTGATCCTGACGCTCGGCCTCATTGAGGTCAAACGTTCCTGTCCCGCCTGCTTCCTCATAGGCTTGTTGGAGAGGCTTCCCAAACATTTCCTCATAAGCCGACTGTAATTCAGTTACATAATCAGGATCAAGATCCTTAATTCCAGTATCCTTACTGATAAGCCAGTCGGGTATCCATTTTTTCGGCAACATATTTTTTGCTACAGCCTTGACGCCACCTTTGCCCATGACGGTTTCCCGCAACCATCTGCGTCCCAGTGAAGTAGGCAGTTCCTCATTCACCCCGGCCGGGTGCATGAGTACCAGGTCTTTGACTTTTTCAGGGTGCTTTATCGCCAGGTCAATGGCATACATTGATCCAAGTGAAGAGGAGGAGACGCTTAGTTCTGATGTGGTCATCGGTTCGCCGTTTTCACTCTCCTGTTTTCTTATTGCATCTATTGCGTTGCTAATTACCTCACTGATCGGGTCGAACGACCGGTCTTTTTTCGACCATTTACGCCATTCGTCCGGCGCGTCGTCTGAATGGCCTGTGGAAGGCTGTGAGATGACAATGACGCGTTTTTTTTCTTTAAGCGCGAGCAGTTTTTCGTAGTGGCCGTTTGCACGATAAGAGGATCCAAAGCCGGGGATATGTATTACGGTCCGATCGTTCATTTCCTTGGCATGCGTCAGGTCGTCCTGGCTTCTGGCATCCAGAACTACATATTCCACCTTTAATTTTTTTCCCTCAACTCCCGGCGCTTCGATCTCGACAAATTTTGGGTGGTCGAACTGTTCATTGATGATTTCCAATTTTTTTTGCTCCTCCGGATTCAATTCGCCGTACTCCATGGCCGGAGAAACCTGCTTTTTTTCCGGGGGCATTTCCTCCAAGGGAGGCATGGGCATTTCAGGACTGCGTGGCATATGTAGAATGTTAGTATTTACCTTAATAGACTATACAGCCTTATTCTAGGTTTAGTGCCCAAAAAATGCAAATAAAAAACCGCCCCAGATTATTCTGTCGGGGCGGGAGACTTTACCTTCAGGAAGGGTTCATAATCATACACTTTGAAGTGTACAGTAATGATGCCGTCTGCTTCTTTCGGCAGCCAGACGACTTTCAGGTTCAGCCATGGCTGTATGGTGATGGTGCGGAAGAATTCCTCAAGGAATCTCCTCTCACGCTGCGTGATGAAAGCGGCCCGGTCGGGATCAGTCAGGCGCGGCCGTTTACGGCGGGAATAAGGATCCAGCCAGAAATGGTAGGGAATGGCCAACGCGCTCTTGTGCCGCGGTCCTTCGGGATTCGGATCAGCCACCCATCCGTTTTCGTGGCTGTTGGTGAAAAGCCAGATGTCCGTCTGGATAACTAAACGTTGATCAGTGATATGCTTTTTCATCGCCCGCCAGTCGAAAAGCGCGAAATCCGCAGGATTTATTTTGATTATTGGCAAGGTACACGCCTCCTGTTTGTCTGTTCAATCATCGCAGTGTACAGCTCCAGGTGCGGTTAGTCAATATCGATTGACATATTGGGTACCGGATGTTACACTTCCGTGAAAATCAATAGAGGACTTTTTTTCAGGAGGTTCCATGGCAAAGCCTAAAGTTTTGTGCGTTGCCATTGACGGCAACCGGTGCAGTATCTGCAAGTACCTGATTCCGGACGGGGACACCGTATGTTCGGGCGCCGGTCATGAGATCGGCCAGTCATATGATGAGATCGAATTTGTGGCTGTAGCGGGAGCTGTGACGCAGGCCGGGGACACGAACGGACACGAAAGGCTTGTCCATTGTATCCCGGTCGAGGGCAGTCTCTGTAGCATTTGTATGCAGCCCTTTCAGGGGGGGGATACTTGTCCCAACGGTCATGCGATCGGCGGGAGGTATGAGAAAAAACGTTAGGATAGTATTTCAAAAAAGCAAGCGGGGGCCTAATGGGCGCCCGTTTTTTTATACATCAGGGCATTGACATCGGGGGTATGTAGGGATATTATGTATATAATTTATTTATCAGGGTATGATAAAAAAAATTCAGCTTCCATTCAAGGTCTCGGGCACGGAAATCAAAATTCCTTTTCGGGCGGTTTGTTCAATTACAGATAAACAGTTTAGGGGAGAGGTACGGATCGTGTATCGTCCGGTACGCGCCGCACTTGAATACGTGGACACCGAGATAGCCGTCAAAAAGATTTGCCGTCAGGCTCTCACCGCGGAAGAACTGGCAAATTTTATTTTTGTAGAAGTTCGTAACAGCATACATCCGTCGTGGCTTTGCGTCACGGTAGACGTGCAAAAATCCGCGGCGCATAAGCCAGTGGTGGTTTGGATCGACAGTCGATAACATTAATTATAAACATAATGGACCCATTGATGTTGTTAGTGTGGATAGCAACGATCACTAGCATTACTCTCGTCGGTAGTTGGTATGCCCGGAGGTACAGGAGGCCGGACTTGCTTATTGCGCTGTACGTGACGTTCATTATGGTCGCCCAAATTTTAGCAGTTAAAATTTCAGCGTTTAATCTTGGATTCAAGACGTTTTACGTCCCGAGCGGCGTGTTGGTTTTTTCTGTTACCTATCTTATTACCGATATCGTTAATGAAAAATTCGGCCGGAAGGAAACTCATCGGATGATTTTTATTGCGTTTGTGACGCAATTGGCAATGGTGCTGTTTTTATGGCTTGGCACCCAATTGAGTCCAGCGCCGTTTTGGGGACTGCAATCATCTTGGGAGGGAATTTTTGGGATCGTCCCTCGTATTACGCTTGCCAGCTGGGCTGCCTTTTTAATTTCAGAAAATACGGATGCGCTCATCTTTGATTGGTTCCGAAAACTCACCAAGGGTAGATATTTATGGATGAGAAATGTCTTCAGTTCCATTCCGGCACTGTTATTGGACTCCCTGATCTTTGTTCCATTGGCGTTCGCCGGGCAAATGCCACTGTGGTCGCTCATTGTCGGGCAAACCGTTATCAAATGGATGGTGGGCATCCTGAATATACCTTTCATGTATTTAAATAGCTGGATATTTAGAAAGCGCGGGGATGCACACACAGAAGCGGTTGTCGCTCCCGTAGAAACGGAGTAGGGCGAGGGCGATGCTCCCTGTATCGGATAGCTTGCCAATCAGTATTAAGTTATGAAACAGAACTATAAATCAATCCTACTTTTTTCAGGCGGGCCTGATTCGTTCATCGCCTGGCATTATTTGCACCGGCCGCCGGCCTTATTCATCAATGCCCATCAATCGTACGCCGCCAAAGAATTGCGTGCGGTTCGGCTTTTAGCTCGTCGTAACCGGATTGAGCTACATGAAGACCACTCCTTTGACTTGTCGCGCTGGGAGGAAAAAAATTTCTACATTCCGTACCGCAATGTCTTTTTTTCCATGATCGGAAGCCTCTACGCCCCTACAGTATATCTTGTCGGCATCAAGGGGGACCGGGTGGATGACAATAATCCGCAGGCGACAAAGTGGATGTCCAAGTTTTACGCCCATTTCAATACACATACGGCAGTGCATGTTACCAGCCCGTTTTATTCTATGAGCAAAAGCCAAATCGTAGCATGGTACGTGCGCCGGCGATTGCCGCTTGGGGATTTATTGGCCACTAGGTCGTGTTACTCAAAAGCAACGCCAGGCCAATGCGGAGCCTGTCCTAGTTGTTTCAGGCGCTGGGTCGCTTTTGAGAATAATGGCATTAAGGAGCGATACGATTCCCCGCCGTGGGAGTGGCTCGGCGTTACTGGATATATCCGTAAAATGAAGGCTGGAGCCTACGACCGGGTACGGACGCGCGAAACGTTAAATGCGCTGAAGAAATACCGGGACATCGGGTAGCACGCATTGCCTGTCAGGCGATTAGGGTAGTTTATTCCAATGAATAAATGTCTTTTTTGGGTGTTTGACTTCTTGGGGTATTTGGGATAAGATGCTCTGAAGCTGAAAATCTTACCATTTTGCACCGTCGAGCACGTTCGTTGACAATTTATTCGACGATAACGAGTTGTGCTAGTAACGGCGCCAAAATAGACATTGTTGAAATTGAAGGAGTGGTATATGTTGATACTCGGTATTAATGGATGGATGGAACGCGGCCACGACGCGGCTGCATGTCTTTTGCTTGATGGCCGCATCGTGGCTATGGCAGAAGAAGAACGTTTCAATCGGCGCAAGCATGCGTTTGATTGTTTGCCTGTACAAGCTATCGCATATTGCCTGGCAGAGGCTGACGTCGGGCCCGATGATCTCGATGCTGTCGCGTGGGGCTGGGACCTGCCGTATCTCCATGCGTTTTATGGCAGGGACTTTACGCACACCGACCAGTCACTGAATCGGCTCTTGTTCCCGCGGGGGTATTACCCTAAGCGGAGTAAAGACGTGCCGGTACATTTTGTCCGACATCACTTGTCTCATGCGGCCAGCGTGTATGCTTGCCGTACTGACGAGGTGCCGGTCGGCATCGCCGTACTGGATGGTAGCGGTGAAGATGTTTCTATTTCCCTTTTCCGTGGCAATCACGGCACATTGACAGAGCTTGCCACATTCCCGATCAGCGTGTCGCCAGGTTTCTTTTATGAGGCTGGCTGTCAGCTGTTGGGGTTCCGCCGTATTGAGGGAGGAAAGCTCATGGGTCTGGCCAGTTACGGTTCCCCGGTCGAGGGATTCGATAGTTTTTTTGTTACAAATCCGGCTGAAAAGTTGCGGCCGGTGAAAACCCCCCCGGAATATTCGGCCGGTAGAGTTCTAGATTGGGAAGATGAAGTGGTCGGTTGGTGGTCCGCACAGCTCTCACAGCGGTGGCCCACTATCGTTCCGGCTCGATATCAGTATGATGCGCAGACCGGAGTCAAGACCGCTGGTTCAACGTTCACACGTCGTGAATTCGACATTGCCGCCACTATCCAGGCAGCGTTGGAAAATGTATACGATTGGGTAATAGGCGAGACGATCCGCTTGGCACAGACCCGGGTCATCGGGGTGTCAGGCGGCGTTGCGCTGAATTGCTCCGCAAACGGCCGTGTGCTTGAAAGCCGGCAGGTCGATCAATTGATCGTCCAGCCGGCAGCGGGCGACGCGGGTGTAGCACTGGGCGCAGCATTGTCCCTCCATGGTTCAATACCGCCCCGGGTTTTTACGCATCCGTATTGGGGCCCAGAATTTTCTCACGAACGTTTGGCTGCGTTTCTGAAGGAGTCTAAGGTCGCTTTCACCGAACCGGACAATTTCACTGGCGTGGTGGCTGACGCAATTTCGCGTGGCCAGGTTGTGGGGTGGTTTCAGGGACGGATGGAAGTCGGTCCTCGGGCTCTGGGTGCCAGAAGCATTCTGGCTGACCCACGGTCGCAGCAAACGTCAACGGTAGTCAATACCATCAAGTCGCGTGAACTCTGGCGGCCATTGGCTCCGATGATGAGAGCCGAAGACTCAGCGGAGTATCTGATGCGACCGGGCCAATATCCCTATATGTTGGTGCGGAATTTTATCCGTCCTGACAAAAAGGATGTCGTGCCGGCTATCGTGCATGTCGACGGAAGCGTTCGACCGCAAACGGTTGATAGGCAGGCCCAGAGCTTGCTTCATCAGCTACTGACTGATTTCAATTCAATTGCAGGGGTCCCCGTTTTGTTGAATACGTCGTTTAACGCCGGTTATGAGCCGATAGTATGCTCACCAGCCGACGCAGTGCGAACGTTTTTCACGACAGGACTTGACCTGCTTGTCCTCGGACCGTTTTTGATCGCAAAAAGGAGCAATCAATGAATATACTCGTTATTGCGCCGCACCATGACGATGAAGTGATCGGGTGCGGCGGCAGTATCGCGTTGCATGCGGCACGTGGTGACATCGTCATTATTGCCTATGTGACACAGGGGTGGTCGGGTATTCCGTCCGCCGTCGACCGTGGATCGGCCGTGCGGCAGATTCGTAACGAGTCTGCCGAAGCTGGTCGGATCTTGGGCGTCGACCGTGCCATTGAATGCGGTGTGGTCGACCGTGATTTTTCAGTTAATGAGGCGTTGATCGGACAGTTCGTCCGGTTGTGCCGCGAGACCAGTCCGGCGATCATCTATCTGCCCCATGAGCATGACGGCGATCATGAGCACCAATTGGTGTATACCATGATGCGCCAGGCAGTGTGGCAGGCGGCTAGCCCGTATTTTACAGAATATGGTCCGGCTGTGCCTTTGCCTGATTTGATTCTCGGCTATGAAGTATGGCGTCCCTTGGCCGCTATTCAGATGTCTGTAAACATCACTGCCGTCATGGAGCATAAACTCCGTGCCTTGCAGTGCTATGGTTCTCAGGTGAGTCAGTGCGATTGGGTCAGCGCCGTCAAGGGGCTGGCTGCGTATCGTGGAGTCACCAGTGGAGCCGGCACCTATGCGGAAGTATTCCAGGTCATGCGTTGTCGGAACGTTTTTTCACAGTAACGCCAGAAACAGCAGAAAGGAGGCATTGTCATGACCCCGTTATCTATATCTATTGTGATCCCGGTATCTTTTGACCGGCGTCTTGCGCAATGCCTCGCCAGCATTGACGAACCTGTCGAAGTGGTGATTGTTCTGAATAATCATCCAACCCCTGAGGTTGCCGCCATCGCTGCCAGTGATACGCGTGCCCGCATAATCCGCGTGCCCGGATCAGGATGCAATCTGGCCCGGGTCTTCAATCTCGGAATCGAAGCGGCGACACATGACCGTGTCCTGCTAATGAATTCGGATTGTATCTTCCCGCCGGGTTTCATCAGGCGGATGGCTGGATTGCTGGAACAGTCGGATATCGCAAAAGCGCGAGTCCGGTTTGCCCATCATACGTATCGGCAGAAACTCGTCGCCAGTTGCCGCACTCTCTTTCATCATCGTTTTGAGAGCGGTGGAAATCTCTTTGGCCCCGGATTGGCTTTTCATAAGCGAATCCGGTCTGCCCTTGGCGGATACTTTTTCAATGAAGCCATGGGCTGGGGAGAGGATGGCGAACTGTCTAAACGAATCAATAACGCGCATCTGCCCTTCGTGGTCAGTGGCGAGTTTATTGAGCATGCCCCGGAAGGGATGCTGCACGACCTGAGGACCGCCCTGTATATCGGCCGCGGACGTCGCAGACTGCACATCTCAAAAAACATATCAGCGCACCAAACTATGGTTCGTGATGTCGCTGACATGTTAGGCGATCGTCGCGGTCATTGCCGAGAGGCGTTGGCACTCGGCGGGGGGCCACTCTGTGCCTACTATGTAGCGTGGCGGATAGCCACCTATGTCGGGTACTACACATTTTTTAGTAGGAGGAATCGGTCATGGGACAAGATATGACCAGCCAAGTTTTGGCATTACTTGAGCGCCACGGCATCAGCCTGGATGATGACGCTCTGGATCAGCATTTGCTGGTCTCAGGGGATGTCATTAGGCATTTGGTTGATGCCGCGGACATTTCACGAGGCGAATCGGTATTGGAGATCGGTCCCGGGCCTGGTCAGATAACTGAAGTGCTTTTGCAGTGTGGAGCGTTTGTGACGGCCATTGAAATTGACCGCCGATTCGCGCCGTTGCTCCAGGAGCTTTCGGCCAGATTCCCTGGCCACTTAACAGTCATTTGGGGGTCGGCCACTGAGGTCGAGTGGCCGGATCAGGTGACCAAAGTGGTGATGAATCCGCCCTTCAGCATTACTGAACAATTGGTTGAACTGCTCTACTCGAGCCGTTCAATCGAACAGGTCAGCATGGTGATGGGTCAGCGATTTTTCGAAAACGCCAGTACACAGCCGGGGAGCCGGGGTTTTACCAGGACGGCCCTGATGGTCCAGGCCAAGTATGATATCAGTCTGGTGGAGAAGATCGATCGCGCTGCGTTCTGCCCACAGGCGGGAGATCGGGCCGTGATCGTGCATTTGCAGCTGGCCGAACAGCCGCATCCGATACTTCGCCGACTGGCTGAATATATGGCCAGTGACGCTCAGCTTCACCTTCGGTTCGTACTCGAGCAGGTCTTGGAAGTCTTCAATCATCGTGCCAAGAAGTATCGCCAGGATTTTGGGCAGTATGTCACGATGCGAGATTTTCGTTTCAAGCCCGAGTTATTGAATACTCGACTGCAGGAACTGACGAATTATCAGCTCAGTGAGATGGTCTCTCAGCTGACTTCGCAGTTCAATAGTCGCGTACGAAACATGAAATTTGCCCGCGGAAAGAATATACACGGGCGTAAACATTAAGCACCTTGTACGAAAGTATTTCCCATCTGCATTGCAATCCAGCATGTGCAGATGGGTTTTTTATTTTTATGATATTGCTAAAATATACTTTTCCGCATACAATCATTATGTGAGTAGTCGAAAATAAACGGAATTTATGAATGAAATTATCCGCATCGCCACACGCAGGGATGCCGCACAGATTACGGCATTGAATAAGCGTTATTTTCATGAGGCAGGCCGAGATTGGATTGCTTTGATTGCCGGACGTTCATCTGACATGATCGTACTTCAGCTGGGCAAGCGCATTATCGGTTTTACCGGTCTGCAAATCAGCTCGTGGAATAACAGCGCCCGGGTCATTGATATTTTCGTGCATCCTAAGTATCGAAAAAGGGGTTACGGTGCTCAACTGCTGGCGTTCATATTGAAGCGGGCAAAAAAATACCATGTCCGGACGGTCATGGCCGAAGCTCCGTCGTTGAATCCGGTCCTCAATCTGTATTTGAAATGCAAGTTCCGGATCTGCGGGTATAATGACAGATATTATTCGAACAGTAATAAGGAGATGGCGATATTTTTGTCATTTGATCTAACAAATAAGTGATACGATAAACAACGTCCGGTGGTAAGGGTTGTCGTTCCTTTGGTGCTCATCCAAAGGGTCTACCCATATTAAAAAAGCCGGGAGAACTGAGACAAAGGTCTCACGCGCCGGCATGTGTACAAGGCTTGCTCCGGATGGAGCGGACAGATACGTCTGTACTGACACCAGTTCCCAACAATGAGTAGGAGACGTACTGTACTAGCCCCGGCAATTATTCTCCCGGACAGTAAACCGGTCACGTTCCGGTACGGCAACAGGGTTTTCCGCCTGTCAATCTGTTGCGGATGCATGATAACCCCACGGTGGTCTGAATGTCAAATGCGTGACAATGTAGGAGGTATGCTATACTTGTTATATATCATATAGGTTTTGAAAGGGGGTGATACTATGAAAAGAAAACTATTCGTTTCTTTTGTGGTCGTAGCTTCTTTGGCCCTTACCGTTGGTATCGCTCAAGCTGCTGGCATGGCTACAGACTGGCTCAGGGTCGGATCACAGAGCGCTGGCGGTGTGACGTATTTCAACGGCACAATCATCAATAACACCACCGGTACGGGTGGCGCTAATAATCCGGTTACTTTTGGCGATAACGTCCGCATTGATGGGCGGGTATACCGCGGATCGACGGCCGGCACCAGTGACGCGCAACCATTCATCGTAAATGACAATTTGGAGGTGGCAGGCGCACTGACGGTCACGGGCACGATAACCGGAAACGTAGCGTATGACCATACTGTCAGCGGGCTCAATGCCACTACGGTAAAGTCCGCTATAGACGAGCTGGCCACGACCGTAGGCAAGGCTGTTTCAGGCACCGGACTGGTATCTGCCTCAGCCGGAGTAAAAGCTGCTGCACTTTCTGTCACGACCTGGAAGGGGTATGCGTACTATATCACCGATAGCTACACTAACAGTAGTTTTGCCACGGCCCCGGAAGTTACGGTTACGTTTACGCCCACTACGGAGACGCAGGGTACCTATTCAACTACCCCCTATAATGCGTTTAAGGTGCCGAGCATGGAACAGCCCGGCGAAGACGCATGGTGTCGGTTGGGGTTAACCGGGTCATATCAGATTGTTGGCGACAAGCTATTCATTTACGGATTTACCTGGACTGATCCATATGGCTACCCCAAGATACTGCTACAGGTAAAAGTAAGGGGTAATACCATGGAGCTGTACCCATTGAACTATGGCGGTACGTACGTGACGTATCTGACCAAACAGTAATAAGCATAAACCAAAACCCCCACACCTTACGGTGTGGGGGTTGTTTGGATACTCGCGCACCTTTGAAAAGATGCTGGAGGATACTTATGCACGTTTACACCTCTATGACCACCGGTAACACCATTGGCCTACGTTCGGTTTTCGTGAATAGGAACTGGCCGACCTGGTCGCGGATCTTATTTTTGATGAACGATTCGTCAGCGGACGTACGTGGATCGCGATCCTTGAGCAGTTTTTTTACTCTATCGCGGACCTGGTCTATGAATTTCTGATTTTCTTTCATATAGATGAAGCCGCGTGAGATGATGTCCGGCGTATTTACCAGTTCGCCGGTCCGGGCATTGATCTTGACGATGATGACGAACATGCCGTCAGTGGCAAGCGCCTGGCGGTCGCGCAGGACGACGTGGGAAATGTCCCCGACTCCGAGTCCGTCCACAAAGACATAGTCAGTGGGGACTTTCTTTGGGAGAAGTTTCGGCTGGCCTTTGCTGAATTCCAGGATGGAGCCGTTATCGAGGACAAACGTATTTTCCGGACGGAACCCGTCTCGCGTGGCGAGCTTGGCCGCTTCCTTCAGGAAAGCGTGGTTGCCGTAGACCGGCAGGAAGTACGTCGGATTGACCTGGTGGAGGACGGTCAGGATGTCCTGGGCCGTAGAGTGGCCTGAAGAGTGGACGTCCATGATGTCGGAATGCACCACATTATCGGATAACCGATAGAGATTGTCCTTGAGGCGCTGGATGGTCCGCTCATTGCCGGGAATGACGGATGACGAGAACACGATCGTATCAGATTTCTGAATTTTCACGAACCGATGCGTCCCATTGACGATGCGCGAGAGCACTGCCTGGGCTTCTCCCTGGGCGCCGGTGCAGAGCACGATGACCCGCTGGTCTGGGAATTTACGGATAGCCTCGATGGGGATGAGGGTTTCCTTATGTACCTTGATATAGCCGAGTTTTTTTGAGATCTCGACGTTATTTTTCATGCTGAAGCCGTCGAGGGCGACTTTTTTGCCGATTGATTCGGCGTACTCGAGTATGCGTTTGATCCGCTCGATTTGTGACGAAAACGTGCCGATGATCAGCCGGCCGGGCGCCTGCCTGATGAGCCGGAATATATTTTCGTACATGACGTGTTCGGGCACGCGGGGATTGGTGTGGGTAGCGCCGAGCGACTCGAGCATCAGGATGGTCGGCTTCGGCAGATTGGCCAGGCGTGAATACTCGACGGTAGCGCGGCCAACGGGGTTGGCCTCGTAGGTCCAGTCGCCGGGATGGATGACCGTACCGGCCGGGGTGTTCAGGATGACGCCGACGGCGTCCATGATGGAGTGGTCGACCGGGAAAAATCCAACGGTAAACTGGCCGAGACGGATGCGCTGGCTGACGTTATTGATGGTGATGACTTTCAATTGGCCGGCGGCGCCTTTCTTGTAATCCTCGACGCGGTGCTTGACCATGGCCAGCGTTAGCGGCCGGCCGACAATAGCCGGGTAGCCGAGTTTTTCCAGCAGAATGCCGCTGGCGCCGATGTGGTCCAGATGGCCGTGCGAGAAAATGACGGCCCGGATGTTTTTCTCCTTGCCGCGCAGATAGGATGTATTTGGGATGATGTAATCGATCCCCGGCATATCTTCCTCTGGGAATTGGACGCCCATATCGAGGACGACAATATCCTGGCCGTATTCGAATACGGTCATGTTGCGGCCGACTTCTTCTTGGCCGCCTAAGGGGATGATTTTTAATGTTTTTGTGCCGCTGATTGGCTGTGGTTTTTGGGTTTGTGGCCGTTGGTCCGGCGGGAGCGGCGGTTGCGGGCTCCGGCCGCGAAAGCGGCGTTTTTTATTTTTGTTAGACATAATTGTTTATTGTTGTTAGAGACAGGTGCCAGTGTTCAAAGAAATGAGCAGGTGACAGAGTCTGACGTATTAAATGAGAGAAAAGAACGGAACTGACTGTTGGAGAAGCGGAGGGTATATGTTGAGGCTTAACGTTTAATGATTAGTGGTGCCGCGGGGGAGAGTCGAACTCCCATGACCTTGCGATCGCTAGCTCCTGAAGCTAGTGCGTCTGCCAATTCCGCCACCGCGGCAAATGTTATTTCCAATGGAGTTTAGTTTTTATGTACCACTGGCCGATCGTGTTGAGGCGCCCTGAGGGAGTGGTGATGAGCTCAGTATTGATGCCCCTGATCTTTTTATTGATCGGGTAGTCATACACCGGACTAAAAAGGAAAATTGCCGGTTCGTCCTCCAGGAGGATATTCTGGAAGTCGATATACTTTTTTGCCCGTTCGGCGGGATCTGACAGTTGGCGGGCCGATTCAAGCAACTTGTCAGCTTCTTTATTGTAGTATGCCGAGAGGTTCAGTCCGCTGCCAGCCGCCTGGCTCGAATGCCAGAATGGATATGGGTCCGGGTCGGCTCCCAGTATTTCTCCGTAGAGCAGGGCTTCGTAGTCTTTTGGTTTGATGATCTCCTGATTGACACGGGAGGGATTCAGGATTTTCAGTTCGATGCCCACGCCGATCGCCTCCCAATTTTCCTGGATGATATTTGCTGCATGGAGGTATTCCGTCTGATCGACCGTGGTCAACGAGAAACGGAGCTCGGCCCCGTTTTTTTGTCGCAGGCCGCCGGCCTCGGGGATTTTCCAGCCGGCCGCATCAAGCATGCTGCCAGCTTTGGCCTGGTCAAATTCATACTGTTTGGCGTCAGTGCTGTATCCCAGGAAACCTTCCAGGATCGGGGCGTTAGCCAGGACTGCCTCTCCGCCCTCGGCTTCAGTAATAATGCGTTGCCGGTCAATAGCATACGCCAGCGCCTGTCTGATTTCTTTAATTTTGAGGAGTGAGTTTTTTTGGTTGAAGAATACGGCCGTATATTGTGGCAGGCGAAGGTTATGGATGATGATATCCTTATTCTTATTCAGGGTATCGCGGCTTGAGGCCGGCAAGTAGCTGAGGCCGGCAACGCTGTTGTTTTTCAGGGCGTTGATGGCGGTGTCAAAATCCGGGTATAACTTGAATGTGATCCGATCGATAAATGGCTGTTGGCCATAATAATTGGCATTGCGTTCCAGGACGTATGTTTTTACGTTGCCGCTTTTGTCTTTGGTCAGTTCCTTGAACAAATACAGCCCCGAGCCGATTGGCTTGGTATTGTACTCTGCCAGGCGGAAATTTGTCGGCGACACGTCCGACCAGAGGTGGGCTGGCAGGATGCCGACGGTCAGGTTGGAAAGGAACGGGGCGAACGGCTCTTTGAGTGTAAAGCTGACCGTCTGGTTGTCTACACGCAGGATACTGACTCCCTTGAAATTTGTGGCTAACGGGCTGGCATATGACGAGTCGGCTAACGTTTCAAATGTGTAGACGACATCGTCGGCCATGATGGCATTTCCATTTTGCCATTTGAGATCCGGTTTCAGGTGAATGGTGTACGTTTTTTTATCTTCTGAAATTTCGTAGGTGGAAGCGAGATCTGGGACGACCTGGAGCTGTTCGTCATATTTGAACAGTCCGGAATAGACCAGCCGGGTCAGGTCGCGGTCTACGTCTGATTGGGCCAGGAGCGGATTGATGTATGCCGGTTGGCCGACCAGCGCCTCAGTGTATTCGCCGCCTGACCGAGCCATGTATTCGACGTGGCGCTGGTAGAACCTGACCACTAAAAAGCCGAGAGCAACGATGGCCAGGGCAACGAGGCAGCGAATGATGAGCTTTTCCTTTTTTGAGAGGTATTGGGGCAGGTACTGCAGCTGTTGCCAGTCGGGCCAGCGGCGTGTAGCCAGCGACATGACCAATTTCTTGTCCAGGTCCTGTTGGAGCGCCAACGGCACGCTGTCTGACGGCAGGGGCTTTACCTCAATAGGCGTCTTTTTGGATGGGCGCCAGGTGGAAATTTTTTGCCGAATGTTTTTGAAATCGAAAGCCACGGAATGCGGGAATTATTTGTTCACGAACAGAATGTTGGCGATGGCCACGCCAAAGAAGAGGACCGATACGACGATGGTAGTGACAAAGAGGATTTTTTCAAACCCGCGTTTGGTCCTGTATACATTGCCTTCGCCGCCGAAAACACCGCCCAAGCCGGAGCCGCGGTTCTGCAGGAGAATGGCCGCGATCAGGACGACGGATAATACGATCTCAATGATATTGAAAATCTGTTTCATAGTGATAAATCAGTATGGTTGATACTACCAGAATCTGCCCAAGGTGTCAATGGTTGATTTTATGTGCCGCTTTTCTGCGAATCCAGAAAAGGGGCTGAAAAGAGATTCCGCTCAGGATAAAAAATTAACGAAAATTGGTTCGTCGTCATTCCGCGGCATAACTCGCTCCTCGCTGCGCTGCGTTCGCTCGAACATGATGCCGCGGTCCTTCGGCTACGCTCTTGACCATTCCTCCTCTCGCAATTTCCTTAACATTTTTTATATGAGCGGAGAATATGGGAATATTGTAATAATAGGGCCTTTGAGGCGTGGAATGATTTTCTTATTAGTTTTTCCCCCGCTGAATTATAATGCGCTGTAGTTTTTTTACGCTGGCGCCGGAAACTTTCATTTTCAGGCGGCGCTTGCGGTCGCGGGCAGTAAGTTTTTTTTCGAATGCGGCTTCAGTTTTTGGGTCTAAATGAATAGTCATAAGTTTTCTTTTATTGATTTCGCCAGCACCGGCCCGACGACCGCGGCGAGCTCCGGCTCGCCGGCGTCCCGGACGCCGAGCGCCGACCCGAATGTTTTGATCAGTTTTTTCCTGTTTGTCGCACCCAAACCGGGGATGTCGTCCAGCAGGGACTTATGTGCGCCCCGGCCATGCGTCTTCCGGAAAAAGGTGATGGCAAACCGGTGCGCTTCGTCACGCATCCGTTGGATCAGGTACATGGCTTCCG
>JBAYGJ010000013.1:0-21051 GCA_041666685.1 Patescibacteria group bacterium
AAAGCCGTTTGATAGTCATTTTGGCGCAGGGCGTTGTTTATCTTTGCGGCACTGCTCCCATTAATTATCGCCGGGCTACCCGGTTTTTGTCCACCGGCAGTAGTATAAAAGCCTCGCTGCAACGGACCAGACACTGTCGGACCACCGGTTCTCTGAACTCCACTGAGCCTAGCGATATCACTTTGTGCTTTTTCATTGGCAAATGAAGCGTCAATAGTACCGGTACTAAAAGACGCTAAGGTGTCTGATTTCTCTTTAATTTTTGCCGTTTGCGCTTTCACCTGTTCAGCCGCTACCCTCACGCCTTGTTTGGCAACTTCTTCCGCCCTCTTCACTGCTGCCATCTCACGGTCTAGGTCCTCCAATTCTGTTGCCGCCGCGTTGAGCCCCGGGACCAACGCATTGTAATTCTGCTGGTGCTGCTTGGCCGTGGCCTTGTCGCCCTTGGCTGACGCCTGGTCCATCAGGGCTTTTTCATTGAGTGCCTGCTGTTGCAACCGTCTGGCACGTTCACTGATGGCGCGTCGTTTGGCCACCTGACTGGTCTCCGTATCCTTCCGGACTTTTTGGGCGCCTTCAAAAACAGTAGACTTTTGCCTGGCAATCTGTTGGGCAGCCAATAATTCTTTTTCGGACTCTTTAAGTTCATCCTTCATCTTCTGCTCCTGCAAAATCTGTTGACCCTGTACCTTAACGTCCTGTTTCGCCTTTTTCGCGGCTTGACGCCTGTCACGACCGGTCAGTGTTTGCGGCACGACAATATTTTCCTCTAACGGCGCGTTCACCTGTGACTTCGGGGAACTTGCCTTAACCTTTTCAGCCAGGCGTTGCAATGCGGCCGGTGCCAGCTTGATCGCCGTCGGCGATGAATCGGCCCGGTTGGCCGGTCCGGCATTGGCCAAGCCCTCAGTGAAGTATTCGCTCATCACCTGGGCCTCGCTCATGTTCTGGTTGTTCATTTTGGCCTTCACCTGGGCGGTCGCGATCTGGCGGGCCTGTGCGCTCATACTGCTCCACAGCTCTTTCTGGAGCTTGCCGTCCGGATCAATGCCGTCCAGCTGTTCATGCGTGTTCTCATGCGACAGGACATGGCGGATATCAAACCCGGTCCGGCCGATATTGGCCAGCTTGAGCTTGTTGAACGACTCTTTGTCATTGATTTTTTCTTTTGCCGACAGGAGGGCGCGCATGCGCTGCTGTTCACCATTATTCAGATCCAGCGGGGACTTGGCCTGCAGAGGCTTCAATTCCGCCTCGATCATCTCCAATAGTTTCGGCTTGATCAGTTTCAAAACTTCCGGATCGGTAATGTATTCGCCGGCCTTGTTCTTCAGGTCTACACCCTCGACGTCCAAATTCTTGAAATCCAGACCCAGCACATTATGAGAACCTTTTGCACCGTACGTAGCTACTCCGCGCAAACGCTGCTCAGCTTCTGACGGCAATATCGTATCTTCGGCTGCCGCTCCCCGGGTCTGCCGGTCAGCTTCCAGGCGCTGTGCCAGATGGTACCGATCACGTTTCAAATACTGATCTTTTTTCGCATTCATATACTCATCGCTTTCGAAAAAGTCTTCGCCCATCTCATCCACCCTTGCCTTGGTCGCGTCAAACTGGCTGCGGGCGATCGGGGCGCGGTACTCTTCCAGGCGTTGCGCCTCGTCATACCGTTCCTGTTCCAGGTACTGGCCAGTGGCCGCACCCTGCTGGTACTCCGCAGAGGCAAAGAAAGCGCCCATGCCCTGCTGGTGGTATTCGGCAATTTTAGCTTTTGTCGCATCGTATTGGGCCTGGTCGACGTCGGCCAACGGGCTGCCCGCTTCCTCGTCCTCATCATCCTCATCCGGCTCTTTCCTCTCCTTCTCCTTCTTTCCGCTTTTTGCCCCTTCTTCTTTCCATCCAAATTCACCGGCAATTTCCGCCAGACGTTCGTTTTCTTCGGAGGGCAGAGCCCCGTTTTTAGGATCTTTGTAAAAATTATACGCTTCTTTCAGGTGGTCCTGCGTCTTGGTGCCGTACACATACTGTCCGTCGGCGCCTTTGGTGGCGTCACCCTTTTTGACGGCATCCTCCTTTATCAAATCAAATATGTCTTTCTTATTTCCCACTTTCTGGCCGGTCGTCATGTCCATCTGCTGGAATTTCAAAATACCCTCAGCGCCGATTTTCTTCCAAAAAGCGATTGGCGCCATGATCCACTGCTCCATCATATGCTTGATGCGTTCCTGGTCCTGCTCGTCACCGACCATCGCGCCGTTTTCGTCGATATTCTGCCGTCCGCCGCCAAGCATATACTGGGCAGTGCGGATTTGGGCGTGCTCATTGATACGGGTAGTCGGCTGGTCACCAAATTTATTGATGAACTGCGCATCATTAAACGCATCCATGTTGCCGCCGGATGTCCTCAATGCCGGGCCCAGGTCTTCGAAATCATACGTCCCGTCTTCATTTTGAGGACCCAGTTTAGCCAATCCGCTTTTCACAATCGCGTCAATCCTGTCCTTTTGCGCCTCATAACTCTCCTTGCTCAGTTTGGTGCTCTTGCCGCCCAAAATTGCATTACCATTATTCAATATCAATCCGTCCTTGTCCCCCACCAATGCCACCTGTTCACGCAAGCCGACAAATTCATGCGGGGCATTACCCATACCGGTACGGGCCGAGGTTTTGCTGGATTCTGATACCGCACGTCCGATATCGTTCGCGTCTTTCCATTCGTATTTGCCTTTTTTTGAATCATACTGGACATGGCCGCCGTACTCCTCGTGTTTGGCCTTTTTCCCGATATCCTCGATCTCCGCCACCAGACGCATGCCCTGCTGGTCATTGCCAACTGACGCCTTTAGGAACCGGTTCAGCATGGGCCGGGTGTACACTTCTTTAGATTCTGGATCCCGGAAACCCTTCCGCTTGTTTCCCTCTTCATCCTCCCATTCGGCCTCATCGGCAAAATATTCATCACTCATAATATCATCCAGATGGCCGCCCTCAGCTGCCACGCGCAATAGCCCGCGCATCCGGCGCTTGGTTTCCATGTCCCCTGGCTTCTTCTTGTTCCGCTGCCAGAGCAGCCTGAATGTTTCCGCTTTCTCCTCCTTGTCCATGATCGCGTAATCCCTGGCAAACTGTGATTCAAAGCCTGACTCAACCTTATCAACATGGGGCAGTTTGATTTTCCCGCCAGTGGTGAATTTTTCCCAGGCTTCGCGCCCTTTAGCCTGCGCTGCGGTACGTGACATCTTGTCCAGTTCTTCTCCGCGCTCCTTGGCGCCCTTAGCCAGGTTCCACGGCTGCATGATGGCCGGGGTCTTGTCCTCGTACCAGCGGCGTGCCCTGCGGCCTTGGCTCTTTGCCAGGGCGCCCAGTCCAGCCAGCGGCAAGCCGGCCACCTTGAGAGCGCCAGATCCCAATTTCTGCAGTTTGCCCATCATGTTGCCGGCAAACTTGCCGGCAAACCCGCCGAGTGCCTGGGCAAAACCCATGGACATGACTAATAGAGCGATAGAGATGATGAATCCTAACAGATTATCCGAGCTCGACACCGTACCCAAACCGGCACTCAGGCCGGCATTGGTAATTCCGCCATTCACCAGATTGCCTTGATCACCGGACAGGTTGATAACTTTTGCCGGGTCACCGGACGATGTCGTGAGTATCGAGAGGGCCAGCCAGATGAAAAAAGCCAATACCGGTCCGGTTGTCACCCATTTGCCGAACGTCGACCACCAGCGTGAGGCATACTGTTTCCCCATCGGGACGACAGCCAGCAAATAAGCGAGCGGGGACAGGACGATCAGGACCCAGAGATAGACGATGCGGGCGATAAACACCACGATCATGGCCAGCATGACGAACAGGGTGATGGTCAGCAGGATGATGGCAAAGAGCGGCAGGCCGACCTTCTGCCAGTCGGTGAGCTGGGTTGCAGCGTCCACATCATTCAGGTCGACAAATCCCAGCATAGATTTCAGCTGGAACACGCTGACAAAATTGCCCGCGGCCGTATCCTTGAAAGCGTTTACGAACGTCAGCAGTACCACCTGGCTCACGTCTATCAAAAAGCCGGAAATAAGCTTGGAAAAATTGATCAGTACGGCCATGATGATCAGCTGGGGCAGGAGGCGCTGGTATTTGTACGACTCAATGCGCAGGATGGTGCCAAAAGCGATGATCAGCAGTACCGCCACGAAAAACATGTTGCACAGATCACGCACCACTACCCAGCCGCGGCTGACGGCGTCCGAACGGACAAAATCATTATACTGGACGACGCCGATCAGGATATCTATCAGGACGACGACCAGTTTGCCGATCATCGTCGCGATGCCCAGTAACAGGGTGGAGATGGTTTCGATGACATTATCCCAGGCCCAGCCGAACAAGTCCCAGGCATGTACCGGGTGGACGACGCCAAAAAGGCCGACGCACACTACTATGCCGACCAAACCGACCGACGTCCAGCGAACCGCCAAAGACTGCCGGGTAATAAATAATTTAAATTTAAGCCAAAGGTGTAAATACATGAGTAGAAAGGGTAAACATCAGTAAAAAAAGTACTTACCGGACTATAATCGTCTTGCCGCTGTCGATCCAGTACTGGACATCCGGGTTCGGATTTTCATCGATACAATCGTCCGCGCCGGCGTCGCTAAAGAAACGTAAATCAAGTCCGGTCGTACTGGCACCTTCCTTGATGCCGCACCAGTCCCAGTTGTCGATGACGCGTATCCGCGGCCTGTAGCCGGTGGCATTGCGGTCGGTGAAACTCTTTGACAGCACTAATGTCCCGGAATCATAGCGGCCGTCCAGCGTAAACACATCGGTACCGTCGCCGCGCCAGTCCACCTGGATCCGGCGGATCGGTTTCTGGTCAGGATCGGCCACAATGTCGAAGCTCAGCTGGATCTTGTTGCCCGGCTGGACCGTAACGCTGGTCTTGGTCGCGTCCAGCGAATCGCCCGTGCCGATGGCGATATTCCTGACCAGCGGCAGGACGCCGCAATAATCCGCGTTAGTCGTCAGGTTCAATGCCGGCCGTCCGGTCGCCGGGCATATCGGCATCTGTGAATAGACAAAATTCCACGTTGATAGGTTGTCAAAGGCTGAAGGCGTGTAGCTCAAAATATTGCTGCAAGTGCCTGGCAATGCGCAGTCCTCATTATATACGCACTGGTTGCCGTTATTCGCTCCGCCGACACAATGTCCGGCGCCCCCGCCGTCATGCAGAAGCCATGTCCCGGTTGACCCCATAGTATTGGCAAACAACCGTTGCATCTTTTGGCGTGCGGCAGATACGCTGACCGGCCCCTGGTCTATGGCGCCGCCAGCCGGCAGCGTGAACCCGAGGCACATCGGCGTTCCGGTAAAATCATCATCAGCACACTCGCCGGTCGCTGCCACGTAATTTTCACAACAATCAGTCACGCCATTGTCGCAGCGCTGGCCGTTTTTCGGATGTCCGGTGACGGTCTGGCACATAGTGCCTGCGGATTTTGCCGGGACAGATGCGACTGAATAGCTGTACGTAGAGCCTGCCGTAGGCTCGGTCGTGGTGGCTTGGGCAAAAGGCGGCCTCTTGCCCGGTTCATTGCAGTCCGTATCCCAGGTCGCCGGGTCTCCGCGATTGACCGTTCCGCCCGTTCCGCACACTCCAGAGTCAGGCTCGACTAATGCACCAAAAGGTGTAGCCAGTTGGCCATAGGCATAGGCTAAGCCCGGCGCAGTATATGTGGAGCCGTTCAACACGCGCGATGCCCAGGCTTTAGTATTGCCGTCTTCATCCACTACTTTGGCGATTTCCGAGCATGAATCTTGCAGGTAAAAATCATACACAAAGGCAACACCTTCAGTCCTGTCCCCCGTCTGGTCATTCATGATTGCTCCATACTCTTCCAGTCGATACGTTCCATTTTCCGGAATAAACGTAAACCAAAAATCCCAGCAATCTTTATCAGGTTCTATATCAGGTGCCCCAGGACATGTTGCTGCCCTGCCGACCCATGACATGCGTCCACCGGCGCCATATTCTTTCCGTAAAGTTATCAGTTGTACGCCACTGCCAAGATATGTCTGGTTATTCTGGACGGTCTGAGCGGAAAATTCCATTTCCGTCTGAGGATATGCCTGGGGACCATTCCAAACATGCGCATAAGCAACGCGTATTATTATTTTTTCAATGTCTTCAATATAAATGGTTTTATTTGGCGTACGCACTTGTGGCTCGCTCCCATCTGTACTACATAATCCAAACGTAACGGCATTATGCGCGACATATCCTCCAATCCCAAACCAACCTAGATACACGGTATCGTCCCCGCAGGTAATATCTATACCCGGATGAGGAGAAAATAAATCATATGCAGTCGTTTGCCGCCAGATATACCGGCCGCCGCCATCGATGTTATTGGCGCCGCCATTCGGGTCTGCAGTGAACGGATCCCGGTTCTCGCCGTAATTACCGGTCGTGGACAGGCACATATACACCGGCGTCCGGCCCGTGTAGCGGTACTGCGGCAGGCTCCCAAACAGACTGTCTTCACCGCGCAGGAGATCCACCGGCCACCAGTTGATGCAATATTTGGAATTATTCGGGTCAGTCTCCAGGCAGTAACCCTCCCAGCCCTGATAGGTGGTGTTGGTCTCATCCTTGTAGGTGCAGTACGGCGAGTCAGCCCGCGGGTACAGCCGGCAGGACCGTTCGATCTTGGTGTAGTCATAGCAGATGCCGCCGGCACAATCTGCGTCAGTGGTACAGGACTTGTTCTCGTCCTCGGCCAGTCCGCCACGGCACCGTTTGTCGACATTGGCCCGCAGGACCGGCTCGATCGCCACGTCATCCAGGTACATGACCATAGTCGTACCGGTACCGGCCTGGACGATATTCAGGCGGACACCCTGATAGCCGACATGCGTCCCGTCTGCCCGGACACCCGCCACGATCGGCCCGAATGAATACTCCTCCCATTGCGGTGCGTTTGCGCTGCTTGCGTTCGCCTTCGGCGTAAATGACGTGGACACGTCCTGGTAAAAATGGCTGTTTGGGCCGGTCTGGAAATCAAACTGGATACGTACTTTGTCCAGGGTGGTCGGCTGGGTCTGCGTGCGGAGCTTGAACGAGACGACGTATGATTCGCCGCTCAGGATCGAGGTACCCAGGTCGTACGACACGCCGTCCCACTGCCTGGTCGTATTGACGATGGCGACGTTATTTTCGTCCAGATTATGGTTCAATGAGGGGATCTGTCCGGTATTATCGTCCTCTTCCGCCCACCGGATACCGTTGATGTCCAACGATCCAAGGGGCTGCCATTTGGCGGTCAACTGGTCGAGAGGGACCCAATTCGTATCAGGCAGGGGCGGGGTCCCGGTCACATGACTGAGACTCTCGGATAATTTTTGGTTCAGTAGGTAGTTGCTGTCGCCGAGGTCGCTGTTCTCTATGATCTGGCCGCCGTAGCCGATCTGGCCGGCTTCGCTCATGGCCGTGACCGGATATTGGCCCTGGATGATCTTTTGGTTCGGCGCGCAGGTATTGCCGGTCTGGCAGACGCCTCCGTTCACGCACTGGCTGTCATTCAGGCAGGTCCGGGTCACGTCATTGCTGCACCGGTCGCAGTCCGAATCCGCTGCGCAAGTCAGGTTCTCGTTGTTCTGGCAGCGCCGTCCCCAGTCGAGACCGGCCAATACCAGGCCTGACTTGTTCTTTATCTGGTCGACGAACGCCGGACTGTTGTACGTCTGGTTGACGGCATCACTGCGGACTGGATGAGTGCACTCACCAGTCTGGGGATCCAGCTGGTCGCACAATTCACGCTGCAGGCACAGCAATTCCTTGCCCTTGTCCTTGGTGGTTTGGGTGATATATTCGGAACAGTCCAGCCACTCAGCGCAAACGCGGTCGCGGATGACTTTCAGCACAACATTGGAATCATTGGCACATGTAGCCGGGTCTGTGCATGGCACTGGTTCCTTGCCGTTCTTTGACAGCTGGCTGTCATATTTCAGTTCACTGCTCTGGGTGTTGTTGAATAACCGGCAACCTTCCTCACGGTTTACTAGTCCGTTACAGCCAGTCTGGTCCACGCTGTCCGAAAGGTAGTAATAGGCATGGCAGGCAAAGTGTTCCACATTTGTCGTATCAACGACTGTTATGCTGTCCGGCAATGACGGATCACAGTATTTCACTGAGTCAGGGATAGTCGTGTCGATCGGTTCCTCTGGGTCGCGATACTCCGTACAGGTGGAGTCCTGGGCTGAGCAGGTGCCCACCCAGCCTCCGACCGGCCGGGGTGTCAGCGGGAACGTCACGTCGCAGAGGGCCCCCGCGCCGAGACAGTCCGCGTTGCCGCCGCACATCTTGCCGGAATTCGTACTCTGTTCATTGCAGGTGCCGATGGCGCAGAAAGAACCAGCACCCGTGCAAATATTGAAATCCGGATCAGGATTGCAGGGCTGGTAAGCGTTGTCGGAATTCGACGAACAGATGCCCATGGTGACCGGACAATCAGGCGGACCGGCTGTAGTGCTGGACTTATACCAGCCGGCAGTAGTCTGACCAGTTACCTTTTTGTACTCGCAAGTATTCGTGCCTGGATCTTTGAAATAATATTTTGAGCCGGAGTCTCCTGTATACTCCTCGCAACCGACCTCAGCGCTCGAACAGATGCTTGAACTGTAGTTGTCCGGATTATTTTTCAGGTAGACGTCGGTAAATTTACTGATCGTGCCGTCAGGCGCCAGGGTGCGCAAGCCCATCCGTTCGCAGCCCTTGTCAGTGGCCGCACAGCTTTTTTTCGGGTCATTCACTACTGTAATGACACTGTCCGGTGGCGTTTCGACCAGCGCAGCATGCGCGATCGGGACTGCCGGTGCCGGACCGCTAAAACTGACGAATTCATAAACCCCAAATAAATCACGGAAGTCAACCGTACCGTCACTATTCCAGTCGGCGGTATCCCAGGACTTCGGGCCGAACCCTCCACGATACATATATGACAGTAAGCCGACGAGGTCTGATAGATCGATAGCGTTATCAGCCAGATCAATGTCACCGCGGACAGTCTCCCGGGTAGCCCCGCCTAGGACCGCATCAGGCGAGGTGGAATTATTTGTCTTGATCATGGCTTCGCAGCCGACCTTATCCGGAGAGCAGAGGCTGGCGAACGATTTCAGATAATGAGTGACAGATGCCCGGTCGCGGTATTTATCACAACCCTCATACCCAGAACACGAGACGTATGAATCCTTGATCAGATAAATGTTTTGGTTTATTTCAGTCAGCACGATATTATCCACATAGAACGCGTTGCTGGCGGAAAGCTGCAATTGGGCGCCTGTGAGCGTCGTACCAGCCGGGATATATAGCGGGCCGAGCGTATACTGATTCCAATCCCCAACCCGGGCCACTGCCTGGCCGGAAAAAGCCAGCGCCGGATTTGTCGAGAGCACCACACTGACCGGCGTGTTAGCCGCCGTGGCTTTGGCATAGAATGAAACGGAATACGACCGGTCTTCAGCCATACTGAAATCAGTGGCCGCATTTGGATATGCGGCACTGTTAGCCACAAGCATCGAGTGTCCGCCGATCGTCGTAGACTCATTGCTGTATACCGCATTGCCGATCCATGGGGTGACATTGCCGGACTCGAAATCATTACTGTATATGCTGCGATAATTGTCCCCGGCATTTCCTTTATAAGCACGGCAGCCGTTGTATTGTTCCTGGCAGGTCAGGCCCTCATTGGGGATCATATGGTACAGGACATCGGCGGCGTCATTAGAGTTACGGTAGGATTTGCACTGGTCGGAGGCAAAGATCACTTTAGTCTTCTCTCGGTAATAAAGGTTGCCCTGTGCGTCAAAGAATTCCCGGCAGTCCAGGTTTCTCTGCAGCTGTGATTCAATACAGTCACGGCTTGATGAGCAGCTTCCGCCAGAAATACTGCACGTTCCGTTTGGCGCGCCCACACAAACATCTGCGATATTCACGCACGAAGTGGCAACAAAAGTTTCTTCGGGCTGTATTAATGTATCTCCATTAATATCCGCCGACCGGTTATCGACACAATTTGACCAGTTCAGGCTCGGGTCTGGCGCCACTGGCCCAGCTCCGTCAGGATCATAATCCCCGTTTGTTTTCTCAGCTAGGATATTTGTACATGGCGCATTGTCGACATTACTCTGTTTTAAGGTGTATTTTTTCAATTGGTAACCAAACTCGTCCGAACCTTCCCAGGTATAATAAGGCCGGACGCTGGCCGCATCCGCATTAACGCACAATCTGATCTGGCTGTAATATTCCTTTCCTTCGCCGCCGTTCTGCACCGCCTCCAGATTGGTGTACTCTTCACAGCCAACCGCTGTAGCTGGACAGGTCTTGCCGGTTGAGGCCACGAACGATATCGGATCGCGGGCCGGACGGATGGGCAAAGTTTCGGTCGGCATCTCACGGTACGCTTGGCAGCCGACAAATTCCGCCGAACACTGGTTGCATGACGCGGGGTCATTTGGGTTGCATGCGCTCGGGCTGGTAATGGTGCCGGTAACGACACGGGCCGTGGTCATGGACGTATAGGCTTCGCAACCAACCTCGGACGCCTGGCACAACAGCGCGTATTTGGAGCATTCCGATTTGTCAGTCGCGGCATTGCCGGTACAGTTCAGGTACGCCGGGGGCAATTTCAGGTCCGTCTTGGGAGAGGCCTCATAGGTCTTATAATTTGTCAGGTTATTTTTCTCCAGCTGGATGTCGTCAATCAGGATATCGCAGGTATCAGCACTTGGACGCTGCAAAATTGGATAAATCATATTCTGCAAAAACTCGTCCGTATCCTCCCAGCTGCTGTCAGGCAAATCGGTAAAATTTGCCGAAACCACGTATCGCGTCCAGGTTGAGGTCGTGGTGATTGTGGCATCAGGCGAATAATCCCAATCGCACGTCGCGTCATCAGGAATACATGCCGCGACATTATTCATGGATAATACGCGTCCAAGGCGTGTAATCACGCGGCCATTGTCCGCGGTACAGGTAGCGTCGCCGGACTGTTTGGCGTAAAACGAAAGGGTGAATCCTTGGCCATCCGTCAGTGCGCCGGTATTGACGGCATATGACGTCATAGTCCAGTGGCCACCCTGTACTCCAGGACAGGCCTGCGCATACGACCTGATCCTAGCTGCCGTCCGTCCTGTAAACGAACTGGAAACAGCAATCAGCTGGTCACCGCAAAGGGCACCCAAATCCGTCACGCCACCGGCCATCCAGCCCTGGAACAGGTCCGGGTTGTAGGGCGGGCCGTCCTTGACCCCGTCAGTCATGGTAAGGACCGGGTCGGCGGTAGTGACGAAACTTTCAAAATCGGAATTTTTCAACAGATTCACCCCGCGGTTGGCCACACTCATCAGTTCCGAACAGCCCTCTGCCGTTGCGTCGCAGGTGGTGGCGTTTTTATTCAGATTGATCTGGTTGCCTCCGGCCGGAGGATCCTGCGCAGTGCAAGCCCAACGGTTTGTGGCCGCATCCCAGTCTCGGCAATAATTCTGGCATCCGACATTATCCGCGGTGCAGCCATTTTTATTTACGGTATCCAATAAGTACGATACCTGAGCCCCTGTGCGCGAACTGAGCGCCAAACAGCTGGCGTTCGCGGCCGTACAGGCAGTGCCGCTGAATTTATAAATAGGCTTTTCCTCTACGCAGTAACCCCATTTCTTGCACGACCCGTCCTCGTTTTCCGCGATACATGACTGCTCGTCAGCACAATAATCCGACTGCCGCTGGATGATGGTTGTAGCGGCGTCATTCTTGTCTACCGTGCCGTCACCATTGGTATCCTCCTGTTGGATCTTCTCCTCGGAATCAATCTTTTCCCCCGCGCCGGAACGGTTGCAGGTGATGGCCGGCAGTTTCAGTACCCAGTTCGGGTCTACTAAATGATAAAAAGGCGAATTGATATTATCGTAATCCTGTATGATTGAATTTAATGTATAGTTCCCGCCGCTCAGTTTGCGGATATACAATGCGGCCAGTTCCCAGCCGACGGGGATGACCCGGTATTTCCTCAATATGACCAGACTGCGGTACGGATACCCGTCATAATATGCCGGCTCCACCCCGCGTGCGTTGTAGCCGAAAATTTTTGAGCCATCAAGCAAGCCGGCGTCTAAGGCCTCCTGGACAGTCATCGTCTGTTCAATGGCGGTCGAGAACCGGCTATCAATGACGCAGGTGTCCGGGGTCGGATCTTGCTCGTCCGGACAGCTGGCAATACTTGAGAGCACGTCGCGTTCGCCGCCAATGACGTAATCAGTCACTTTCAGGTCCGCCAGCTGGATTTTTGCCGCGGTGATGCCGGCTGACGACTGACCGAGGCCGTTTGAGCCGCGCGGACTCGAACCGACGTTACGGGTGCTCCCGCTGCCGGAGGACGCGAGGCCCTTGGTCAGGTATTTTTCAATAAGTTTTGCGGCAAGGGTATTGGTAAATGTCCCGACCGCATCGGCGATCCGGGTACCGGTCTGCACGAACATCGGCTGGAGCGCCTGGACGGGAAGCTCACTGGCCAGCTTCTCCACCAGGGAGCCGGGCGTTTTGACGGTCTTGGAAATCGGATTGATTATCGAGTCGAACGGCCCGGTGATGGTCTTTGCGAACTCGGCCGCTTTTTCGGCGGCAGCCCGCTCTTTTTCCGTCGCATTGATGACCGACATATAGATGCCAAGCTGGCTAGATTCGGGATTGAACGTCTTGGAAATTTCCGCCAGATACAATTTTGATTTTTTGGCGCTGGTCAGGTTGGGCTCCCAGTCAGTCGTCGCGCTTTCAAAATTATCTATGATACTGGAGAGCGGGCACTGCGAAGTGTACAAAGGCGCGGTCTGGCCGGTGACATCTTTCCTCGCCAGGACCTGGAGTTTTACTTTTAACGGCAAATTGACGCCCAGTGATTTACTGATCGGCGTACATAACGAAAAACCTGCTACGCATTCTCCGGCCCCGTCATATAGGTAGTACTTTCCCGAATTAATATCTTTTTGGAATTCCGCGGCAGGCGGACAATCATCTTCACTGGAGCAGTTATACGGGATACACCCCTTGCTGATACATTCATTCTTCTTTTCGACGCTGGAAGTACAGTCCATGGACGCCCCGAGCGTATCCGGACATTTCAACTGGACCGGCTGACAATCAGAGTTGACTGCGCATTTTACGCTGGAATGTCCGGCGCAAGTTGATTTCCCCAGCCCGGTGGACGCGATCTGGTCCAAAATATCTCCGACTGCCGCATCGCCGGCGTCTTTCAATAACTTGGTCGGGTTCTCCGGCCATAATGGCTTCTGGCCCGGTTTACCGGTCACGATCTTGGTCGCAGTGTTATAGGCTAAATTATTGAGGTAATTTTTCAGAATATTCTTGAACGCGACATCTGAAGCTTTTTTCAGGACTTTCGCGATATTTTCTGTGATAATCCTGGGAATATCACCAATCGTGATCGAGGTATCGCCGGCGCCAAGGATGGCCTTGGCTGGGCGGGGCGTGAAGGCAAACGGCAAGGCGATTTGGCATGCAAAAAATACCAGTGCCCCAATCAGGATCCACCGTTGCTTGCTGTTAAATTTTTTTATACCTTTCGCCATGATGAGCGAATAGTATTTATAATATTAGCTGACTAGCTATTCGTATTCGTATTTGTTGCCGTCTGCTGGGCATTCTGGGCCAGGCTGTCCAGATATATCTGCTTCAGTGTCGTATCATCGACCTGGTTCAGCGTATCTTCGGGCACTCCGCTCTGGGTCAGTAAGTACCGGATATCAGTTATGGAAAGGCCCTTGAGATCATCATACGTCACCGTTTGATTGGTATTAGTAGAGTTGGCATTGGCGCTGTCCGAGTTTATCGTCGTGGCATTGGTGCTGGTGGCCGTACCCTCCTGCTCGGCCAGTGTCTGCTGATACCACTGCATCAGCGTCGCGTCATCAACCTGGCTCAGCTCTGATTCTGACACGCCTGAGTCACGGAGGACAGAACGCAGCTGTTCGGCAGTTAAATCAGTCCCATCAGTCAATAAGCCGTTCGTCAGATCAGTCGCAGCGTTAGTCAGCGAATTGGTGTTCCCGGCAGCCGTTTGGCGGCTGCAAGTTTGATCTTTTGGACAATTCGGGTCAGTGCTACTGGCGATCTCCGTTTTATCGTCGATATCGTCCCCATCGCTGTCCGAGAGGTACGGGCTCGTCTGATAGATATAGAGCTCATTATAATCAGAGACTCCGTCCAGATCCGTATCTTTTGTCTTGAGGCTATCCAGCGTTTTCGCTGTGATCTGGTTCGTGACGGCTACGGTATTGCCCGCAGACGAATTTGCTGATTTCTTTTCAAAAGGGCCCCGCAATACCCGGCTCGTTTGCCATACGCTAAAACCAAGGATAAGCACACCAAAAATTACCAACCAGGTAAATACTTTTTTTCTCTCCTGATAATCATTTGAGACGGCCTGACTAGAAGTATCTGCTTGATTTTGCTTACCTTGGCTCTTTTCGTTTTTGTTTTTGGAAAATAAAAATGGTGACATTTAATGTCTCCATTATATCATAATAGGCCAATTATGTCAATTTGAATTGCCGGCCATACGCTTAAAAAAGCTTGGCCAGCTCAGCCCAGTCGAGAACTGACAATTCTTGGGCGCGAACCATGGGTTTTAGGCCATATTTTTCCAGTTTTTTACGCACTTCCTGGTCGGGCAGACGCAGTCCGGAGGCAATGTTGTTATGCAGCTGTTTTCTCCGGGCAGCAAAACCTATACGTGCAATTTGCCAGAACCGCTTAAGGCCGTCGGGGCCCAATTTCTTGAGAATACCGTCCGCATCACTTCCGATATTTCCGATTTTCAATACGGCCGAATCAACATCCGGCTCTGGCCAAAAACATTTTCTGCCGACCGGCATGATTATCTCGGGAGAAGCGTACAATTGCACGGCCAAGGTCAGCAGACTAAAATGCCCCGGCTGGGCAGTGACCCGTTCGGCCACCTCCTGCTGGACCATCACCACCATGCGCGACGGGCGCGGCATTTCCTCCAAAAAACGTCTGAGCACCAGCGAGGTGATATTATAGGGCAGATTTGAGACAAGTTTATACTTCCCATCCGGAATTTCTCTGGAAATCCCCGGCCATATCTTGAACACGTCGCCTTCAAGTATGGTGATGTTAGGCTGGATTTTCGCCAATTTTTTCAGGGGCAGGATAAGTCTCCGGTCCATTTCAATAGCCACCACCCGGGCTGCACGTTTCGCCAATTCTGTAGTCAGGGTACCAAACCCCGGACCGATCTCCACCACAACATCATCCGACGACAGGTCGGCTGCATCCACTACTGCCCGGAGCGCCTGTTCGTCCACTAAAAAATTCTGTCCGGACCTTTTGTCCGGCCGGATACGATACTGCTCACAAAGAAAAGTGATGGCCGGAATATTAGCCAGTGAATCCATCCGTCCCATTTAATTTGCATCCTTCATAAACATGTACATCAGGGAGCACGCGCCCGCCAAAATAAAAATCGGTACCCAGGGGGCAGCGAACCACTGGACGATCAATAATAGTGCCGCTGCAGTCAGGCATTTTGCCACGGCTATCGACTGCTCATAAAACACAGTATATGACAACACGCCGTACTTCTTGGCTTGGTTGTATGTCATGGCCACCAACGGCACGAACAAGACTTCTTTCGAAAAACGAGACAGGGTATCCAGACTGAAGACCTGCCATACCTGCGTAGCTAATCCCCTGACTAGCCAGCTGAAAAAATACAATATACTGCCGAAACGCAGCACTTTTTCTTTGCGATACTTGTCCACTGCCCGGCCGACGTACAGGATCAGAAAACCCGTCATCAGCGTGGCAAAAGCCACCAGCGCCCCGATTTTCAGGTAATCGCTCACCACCAGGTAGATGAATATCGGCCAGAGTGACAATACGATCAGCTCTTCACCGAAACCTAAATACGCCAAAAAATTCCGGCGGTGCTGTTTATCCCATAATTCACGGAAGACCTCGGTATAAGAAAATTTCACCGGACTGTAAATTTCCTTGATGCGCAGGAGGGGAAAGGCCGACAAAATAAACAAAAACGTTACTACCGCGAACAGCACACCGAAATTCGTCCACTCCAATATGGCTCCGCCGATGAACGGGCCGACAATAAATACGATCATATGGAGGGATTCGATGCCGCCCACTTCTCGTCCGCGCTGTTCTTTTGAAGAAAACTCAGCAAAATCCGCATGATAGGCCGGCCAATACAGGGATTTCTGGATAGCGAACAGCAGAGGCGCAACATAAAAAAGCGGGTGGAATTTCGGGATGGCGAACAATGCGATGTAGTATGCGAGCAGGAAAAACTGGCTGTAAAAAATAGAATGCTCGTAACCGATCCTTCCGATCCATCGGCCGATAAACGGCAAAACGAGCGTATACAGCGCGTAGACGAGGAAATAGAAAAAAATGATCTGTTTCAGCGAATACCCGGCAGTAAACAGATAAATTGGCTCAAACAGGGTGACCGTCGCCATGCCGAGGTCCATGAGCCCCACTGACCAAAACAGCTCTTTCAGGTCGCGCGACGGGTGTTTGGAAAAATAATGCGGCAGGTGCAGCTGGAACTTCTTGAAGATAGACATGGATGGTTATTCCTTATGTGCTTTTATTTTTATCGGGCCGTCGCGCAGGATCTTGAGTTTTTTGCCGTCTATCTGCGCGACCGTGGAAACCGGTATTTCCGGCAAATCGCCTGCATCTAATATGAGGTCGGGCAGGCTCTCCGACTCCTGGAACATATGCATGACGCATTCGGCCGAATAACAATTCCCCCGGCCGGTAATATTCGCGCTGGTTGAGGTGAGCGGGCGGTCGCAAGCTTTGACCAGAGCCAGTGCCACCGGAGCGTCAGGGATGCGTACGCCGATTGTCGGCAGGCCGAGTGTGAGGAACGGCGGCACAGAATTTTTTTTCTTGAATATAATCGTCAAGGCGCCCGGCCAATATTTTTTCATCAGATGTTGCTCCTCTGGGGTAACCTCAGCGATCCGGTTCAGCATTTTTGGCGCATCAATGATCACGGGCAGCGGTTTCTGAACCCGGCGTTTCATGATGAACAACTTGCCGATCGCGCGTTCATTTAGGGCATCAGCAGCCAAACCGTACGCCGTATCCGTAGGATAGACGACGACGCCGCCATCAATGATAACTTGCGCCGCCTGCTTGATAATTTCCGCTTCAGGTTTCTTTGAGTTGATTTTAATCACCTGCATACATGTTTCGCTTATTTTTTTAAATACTTTTTTATAGATTTTTCCCGTAAATCCCATTCATACTGCTTCGGCTCAGCCATCCGCAAATCCTGCAATACATGCTGAGTGACTAGTTCGAGGCAGCGCTGTTTTATTTTCTCATCGGCAAAACCGAAATACATGTTCCGGTGCGCCATCTGATAGATAAAATCTTCAAGCATGTCCTTGGGGTCTTCGGAAGCCACGAGAGATACTGGGTGGCAAAACGACTCCTCACCGTCAATCATATATATCGGGATGGCAGTTTCCGCATATTCCTCCCAGGCAAACCCGGAATATTTTTCTATCAAGTCAAGGATGTAGTCAATGTACTCCTCATAGAGCTTCTCAAAATCCGCGCCCATGCCGATCACGCCCCGCCAGACGTCCTCGAAATCCCGGTCGCCGCGGTACAGGCGTTTGGCATATTCATAATTATACACGATATTCGTGGTAGGCTGCATAATGAATCCTAAATACTCATCAAACGGCGATAGTAATTATCCGGCCCTTGATATACTTGGCCATCTTCGGCTTCTTCCCCCCCAGCCATTTCTGTACTTTATCGCTGGCCAGCGCTAACTTCAACACGGCTTCTTCACTCGCTTCAGCCGGGACGGTCAATTGGTCGCGTACCCTGCCATTGATCTGCACCGCGACCGAAATCTCCGAAACCTGCAGGTGACTAGCCTCAGCCACAGGCCAAGGCTCAAAGTCGACCATGTCCTGATGCCCAAGCTTTTCCCATAATTCCGCGACAAGGTGCGGCGCGAAGGGGGAGAGCAGTTTTAAAAATATTTCAAATTCCTCTTTTGTCATCAGAAATTCCGCAGCCAAAACTTTCCCCTGGACCGTCACTTCTTTGAAATAAATCATCAGCTGGGAGATGGCGGTATTGAACCGGAAATTCTCAATATCCTCCGTGACTTTCTGTATCGTTTGATGCAGGATCCGTTTCCGACCTTCATTCTGGACCAGAACCCTTTGGTCGCCTTTGGCCAACAGGGATACGATGGTATTCCCCCATTGCCATATCCGCTCCAAGAAACGCGACATACCGACGATGCCGTTTGTATTCCATGGTTTGGCATCCTCAAACGGGCCCATAAACATCTCATACATACGCATGGCGTCGGCTCCGTATTCCTTGATGACGTCATCTGGGTTTACCACATTGCCGCGAGATTTGGACATCTTCTGATTGTCCTGCCCGAGGATCAATCCCTGGTTTTTCAGCTTGGTGAACGGCTCGTCACCGCATTCCTTTGGTACCGTGCCGATATCATAGAGGAATTTATACATGAAGCGTGCATACAAAAGATGGAGGACGGCGTGTTCCGCTCCGCCAACGTATAAATCAACAGGGAGCCATTGTTTCAACTTCTCCGGATCGGCCAACAGCTTTTCATTTTTCGGATCGCAATAGCGCAGGAAATACCAATTTGACCCCGCCCACTGGGGCATGGTGTTCGTTTCGCGTTTTGCCTTGTTCCCGCACTGCGGGCACTTCGTATTCACCCATTTGTCTATCGAAGCCAGTGGCGACTCGCCGGTGCCGGTCGGCTCATATTTTTTAACCTTCGGCAATTCGAGAGGTAAATCCTCTTCGGGAACCGGGACATTGCCGCACTTTTCACAATGGATGATCGGGATCGGCTCGCCCCAATACCGCTGGCGGGAAAACAACCAGTCACGGAGCTTGTAATTAACCGTACGACTAGCGCCGGCAGACTGCATCGGAAAAAACTTTAGAATCTCCGGAAAAGAGGTCATGTCACCGTTCGACTTACTAAAATGCTTCTTTCCGGAGAAAAGATATACCTCAGCCGAAGGAAGGCGCTCCTTATAAAAGGATATGCTTTCAACTGGAACGAAAGGGTCATTATCCGAATGGATGATTATGAAACGCTTGGCCAATCGTTGAATTTTTTTCCAATTGAAGTTTTTTTCGTCACTCATTTTTTTCACGGCATCCCAGTCTGCCTGTGCAAAATCCTTTTTCAATGACTCCCAATGTTGTAACGGGTTCGTCGGGGCGACCAGGATGACGGTATCGACTTTCGTCCCGGTTAGTTGCAAATAATTCAAAACGGCGGGAGCGCCCAGACTGTGACCAACCAAAACCGACTGTTCATTTATTTGAATACTTTTTTTCTTCAAGAAATCATTCCACAGCCCGAGTGAAGGATGGTCTGTCTCTGGCATCGAAGGCACTAGCGCTTCCCAACAATTTTTTACCAATTCTTTTTTCAGCCAGGGGAACCAATTTTCCTGGTCATGCCCACCAATGCCATGGACGATTAAGCAAGTTTTCTTATCTTTACATGTCAGCGCATCCAGCTTATCAACAATAACTTCCTTAAACTTCACCGAGTCCATGCCGTCAGCCTTACCAGAATTAACCATTACTCCATCGCCAGAAAAAGCCGACGGGTGGAGATAATTATCCCAGATAAACTTTGCGTTCCGGTGCGTCACGAAATCACGTACCTTGCTTTTGGAGATCCACCGAACTGTATGTTTCTTTTTTTCTTCTTCACTAACCGGGTCCTGACGTTGATCCAGTAAATCAAAAACTACGCCTACGGCAATTCCATACCGATTCTCATTCTTATGGGGAGCAAAAAATTTCGTATGCACCTGCCATTCAACTTCTGAGACAAATTTCAAATTCTTGAAACCCGTTTCTTCCAATATTTCCCGCTCCGCGGCATCGACCGGACCTTCTGTATCTTCAATACCGCCGACAACAAATGATCCCCACGACTGGTCGGGCCAATCCAGACACAGATACGTATTATCTTTTGGGTTCCTGACAATCCCATAGATAAGCCGCCGAGTCTCTATCGGTAAATCCATCCGTACTTTCAAATCAGTCGTATTTTCAAATAATGGCGCGACCACCTGAGTTATCGGTAGTTTAAACTTTTTTGCAAACGCGTAATCCCGCTCATCATGCGCCGGGACGGCCATAATGGCGCCGGTACCGTAAGTACTTAAAACGTAATCCGCGATCCAAATCGGGATTTTTTTCTCATTGGCCGGGTTGATGGCATAGGCGCCGGTGAAAATTCCGGTTTTTTCCTTGGCCAGGTCAGTGCGATCAAGATCTGACTTACGTGTTGCCTCGATCTGATACTTGCCCACTGCACGGCGCTGTTCTGGTGTGGTTATTTTATGTACTAAGGGATGCTCAGGGGATACAACTATATACGTAGCGCCAAACAACGTATCAGGTCGTGTGGTAAATATCTCGATATATTCATCTGCTTTTTCGAGTTTGAATTTCACGGAAGCACCCTCACTCCGGCCGATCCAGTTGCGCTGGAGGTGTTTGATGTTTTCCGGCCAGTCAAGTTTGTCCAGGCCGTGCAGCAACCTCTCGATATATTTTTCATCCGTAATTTTCACCAGCCACTGTTTGATCTGCTTTTTCGTCACGACCGTACCGCATCTTTCGCACTTACCATTGACCACTTCCTCATTGGCCAGGCCGGTCTTGCACGACGGACACCAATTGATGGGCGCGAATGCCTCATACGCCAAGCCATGCTTGAACAGCTGTACGAAAATCCACTGGGTCCATTTGTAATATTTCGGATCCGATGTCACCACTTCCCGATCCCAGTCATACGAAAAACCGAGGGACTGGATCTGTTTGCGCATGTTTTTGATGTTTTTCGCAGTAGTCAGGGCAGGATGTGTGCCGGTCTTGATCGCGAAGTTCTCCGCCGG
>JBAYGJ010000014.1:0-20801 GCA_041666685.1 Patescibacteria group bacterium
AATTACGGCAGTCCAGGCAGTACTGACATTCCAATATTTTTCAATATTATCTTTAAAGGCTAAGGCGATATAGGTATAGAGAGCCAAGGTAATTATTAATGAAAACGAATAAATTAAACCTTTTCGAATAATAATTTTAATATCTAAAAAACGAAATTTTATCATTGCGTAAGATGTTGCTATTCCATAAATACTTGTAATAATGTAGGAAATTGAAAATAATGTTGGATTTGTACGGTTAAAAGCGTATATTATACTTAAAATTAAACCAGACAAAATAGTTATAAATAAACTCCAAGTTATATATTGTAACTGAATTCGAACTATTCCTTCAGATTTAAATAATTTATAAAAAAGATTATAAAATGTAAAAATTAATAAATATAAACAAATAATTAAATAATAAATAATATACTTTGGGATTGAATAGACTAGCAATAAATCCTGATAATAAAAAATCTTTCCAAACCAAGATAAGAATATTGTAAATAGAATTGGTGCAAATAACATTAACTCCGTTTTTAAATTAAGTTTAATATTTTCAAGAGGAAAATGGATTGAAAAAAGTAAAATGAAATATGCGATTAGAGCTGCAAAAGTAAAATCCAGTTTTGATAAAAATAAATTTGCATTAATATTTTCTCTAAGCCCTGTTGTTTCCAAAGTACCTACAATTACCCAAATTGTTCCTGAAACCAAAAAAAGAACATATCTTAAATACGCCTTATTTGATCGCCATTTTGCGATTACTATAGTCGTAATGATAATTAAAAACAATGATACGACTAAACTTAAAATAACTAATATGCTCATATACTTATATCTCTTTATGCGCCGTCGGAGGTTAGTGCGCCGTCGCGCTAATTCAAGCCTATTCCCCTCTACCCCAGATGTCAACGGCTTTTTGGTGTAAAAGGTGTGGATAACTAAATTTGCTATATAAAATCAATAGGAATATCATAACAGTCAGTAAAAATCGGGATTTTATCGCACATGGTAGTACCCAGGCCAGGCGATAAAATAAGCCCTGTTGGCACGTCTTTGCACCTTCTCACCAGCCCCCATGGAGGTTGCAGAACTAAGACTAACAGGGCTTTCCCCCGAATTAGCATGGATCATTCCAAATATCTGGCCGTGGAGCCAGTACTCGCAGATCGGTGGCCACACCACTGATCACCTCCCTCCTCCAATCCGTTACTTTAGATGCTCATGACGGATTTGGAGGATTTTTTTTGTGCAAAAATCGCCTTGACGCGCATCAGGGCATGTTGCTACTATATAACCGTGAACGACCACCGACCCACGTTGGTCGTTCGCTTTTTTATTCTATTGGACCGACATATTGGTAATAGGCATCACCAATTTTTGACATACCAGCACCTTCAACATGATCTGTTGTCTGAGTATACACGTCTGTAGATTGTTTAGTGGTGAGATTAAAAACCTTTAACGAATATTGCTGGTCATCCCAGCTTTTTTTATGCCAAACCTGATAGACAATTTCATTATTACTTAACCAGGTTTGTGGGTCACCATCAATTTTAATCTCATTACCTAACTTCTTACTTTGCAAATTATATATTAGGATTGTTTTATTCGAACTGTTTGTTAAAATAATTTCTTGTTCATTGGGTGAAATACGATTGCTTAGATAAGATAAATTCGGATAGAGCCCGTCAGTTCCGATTGAAAATAGTGGCACGGAAACATGACTCTGAAAGTTTAGTAAATCAAATCCCATAGGAATGGCAATATCACGTGCTTTTGAAATTATTGCCTGTTTTGATGTTGGTAATATATCAAAATTAAATATGGCCGGGCTCGACTCAGACAACGTAAAGTCAAGGTTCTTTGATCCCGAAAAAGCCAATGGATCAATATTCCACGTGCCTATTGTTATCGCATAATACCCATGGGGGTCGGAATAATCACCCCCACGTGCAGTCGGCCACACTTCAACATATAAAGTTGAATTATCGTTAGAAAATGAGAGCGGAACAACTTGATTAAAATCTTTACGCGCATTTGGCACAAAATCAGCGGCTGAAAAAGTCTTTTGTGTGCCATCGCCCATAACTACAGCTAAGGTTTCAATGCTGGATAACGGTCCGCCATCCGTTGTTGTTTTGATATCAAATGAACCATAGGCATATATTGTGCCACTAGGAGACATCACAAATTCTCTCACCGTTTCAGGAAAAGAATATGTTTTTTCAACCGTACCAGATGAGCTGATTTGTTTAATATTATTAACGTCCAACGATGCATCAAAAACGGCAAAGCTCCCATTTGCCAGTGCCTGGATAGTCGCATTCATTGGTGTTTGGTAGATCTGTTGTTTATTGGAACCATCAATTGCTGATTTAAATACAGTAGTTGTATATGCAGTTGCACCATTCTCTGTAGCTGCCGTAACTTTCCTGACAGCATAAACGATTTTTTGGGGGGCCGTAGAAGTGTTCGTATTTTTATTGGATGAACTAATAGAATTCTTAAATACAAAACCGCCAACAACAATAATTATGACTGTCACTACTAAAACAATTACCGCGGTTATTTTTGAACTGTTGTTTGTTGGCTGATCCATAGAAAGATTATTTGGTTAATAACTATAGTATACTAGTAATATTTAATTAAGTAAGGGGGAGAAGATTGCTCCTCTCCCCTGTTGTGGGTTGTGAGTAAAAACTGAGATTAATAGAACCTCAACATGCGTGTCGGACGATAGGCACCGTACCCAGACAGCTGGCTCCACGAAAACGGATGCCGGCTGATCAAGAATTTGCCATTGCCGCCGACGTAATTGGCGTCAACAACGTCGAGTCCCCAGCCCAAATTGGCAATCACGATGGCCGTATGAGGACTGGACCCGCCGCGCTGGATAACCCAGCCGGGTTTGGCGCTGTATACGCTTGCAGTGGCATAATCATAGCCGTACGGGAGAACCAGATGTTTTCCGCCACCGATACCGTAGGACGAACGGAACAGCACCAGGTTCGCGAAAAACTTACACCACCCACCGCGGCCAACTGTAGCGTTCGCCGGTACCGTGCCGGCCAGCGTTGTCGTGCCAACCGTACCGACAGTATTTCCGCTGTAGGCTTTGACCTGTTCGAAAGCCCACTGGTCAGAAGCGACATAATCCCAGCCGCCCATCGCCAACCCGTTATAAGAAACGGGAGACGATCCGTTACGCCAAGGGTACAGCGCATAGCATTCTTCGCTGACAATGTAGTTCGACCAATCGCCGGAATAGGTGCTAACAGAATTCCAGTCGATTGACGCTGCGACAATAGGCATCTCCGGCCGGGTAGTCACGGAGTCGCCGAGGTTCGGTTCGTCAGGGTAGATCGCCTGATCATCAGGTACTGAATTGGTTACCGCATCCTTGTCAGAGCAGCCCAGTTGCATGGCAGGCATAACCCCGACAATGACGCAGAGCAGCACATTGAGCATGGTGCTCCAGATTGACTTCTTCATCGTAAACTCCTGTCTATTTCAACAAGGTTTGATTGTTTCAATTTCTGATTGTTCTGATTCGCAAGTTGTAAAAGGGCTGACGCCGTATTGGGAAACCCACGAAAATCCCACCACAGCGTTTTGTTTTCTTTTCCGATACGCACCTCCTTTCGGTGCAATGAACGATGTTAGGTGTACGCATTCCAGACTCATGCTTTTGTCTTCTGCAGACGCTTTTGGTGCTCCTTGACCATCTGGTCCCATTCGCATTTCGTCAGGATATGCCTGGCAAAATTCCATACCGGCATTTTGTGATTCTGCCAGAATTTTATGGAATCCTGCTGCCATTGCGTGTTTCCTATGTAGTTGGCGTCGATGAACTGCATTTCCCTCGCCCCATCCCAGCCAAGAACATATTGCCGGTATGTGGCGCAATGAGGATCTAAACGAATGACATCGCCCGGTTTGGCCATGGCTTCAACCGGCTTTTTGTTTTGATTGGTAACAATACCCATCAGCATGACGATAATTGCCACCAGACTGAGCACCAAGATACTCTTTCTCATGACTTACTCCTTTTTGAAAGAACGGTTTTTTTGGTTAATAAGTTATTGAACTGCTTATTAATCCGATTATCAATGACGGCCAGAGTAATACGGTTACCGCGGTCCTGACAATGACCGAAACGATAGAACTGATTGTGGACATCCCTGCTGTGGACTGCAGTTCGGAGGCACTCAAAGCTTGGCTGTCTGTAAAAATGACCGAGGCGAGGATTCCACAGACGATATAGATGAGGAATCCGTACAAAATGATATTTTGCGTTTTTTTGGTCATACTTATTAAATCACTAATTTACGCGAATGGTCCTCTGCGCGCCACAAAATGAAATAACAATATCTTCCTTCTTCGGAATAATTACCCCGTTCTCCAACCCCGGTGCCAATTTGAATGTTTCTTGAATGGTACTTGATTGTAATGAAACAGCACACTCACCTTGGCTAGTATTCTTAAATGTAGCCGATATGTCAGTCCATCTACTGACGCCTTTTTCAAAAATAGTATCGGGCCGTGATGTTACCGATAAGGATTGATCGGAATAATTAACATACACATAACCATATTCATCTACAAACAAACTTGGCATCCAAAATATTGCCAGACCGGCGATCATAAGGAGACCTAGGGTAATGATGCCGACAAATAAATTTTTGTTTATATTCATATATACTATTTATCAATTATTGAATAAATGTGGATGAGGTGAGTAGTTGTGTACATCACCTCATCCGAGACATTACTTTGCACAGATCCATGTCCACAATAGCGCACATACTGGATTGCATCCGCAAATCCAGCAAATGTCCCGTTTCTGGACAAGAATTCCGTTTGGGCCGTAAGGCTGTGCATAAATCGGGATCCAAGACATGTATGCATTATAACTGGACGGACGGTACGAAAACCAATACACGAAATGAAATGTACCGACAATACTCAGCCCATAGGGATGATAGCAATCTCCAGCTGCCGTCAGTTCGGCGACCCTTTTCGCATGACCCCAGTGGAGCCCTGAAGAATCAATATAATATTCCTCCGGGGAATACGAACTACCCAATTCTTCAAGTACCTGTGGTATGAGCATGCCAAAAGGAATATCGGTCCTTGACTCCAGAGACTTCTCGATTTCCCCGATAGAAATACCGGCGGGCAATTCCTGAGGGAAATCAATGCACTCTGGGAGTGTTTCATCGATTTGATTTTTTGGTGCCGTGATCTGATCATTCTGCGTCGAACAGCCGAATACCAACAACATAGCGATCACCACGAACAGTAAATGCAACAATTTCTTAAGCATTTCAAGTGTCCTCCTTTGGACATTTGAGGTTGTTTTAATTTACAAACAGTTTCATCCGGATAGGCCAATGTGCTTCGGATACGAAATGCCTCATTAAGGAGCGACCCACGGAAATAGGCTCCTTAACTAAGGTGTTAGCCATAGGCAGTATGTCTCCTACCAATGTTTCAAGGTTCAATGTTTATGTTGAAGTGGTGATTTTTTCCCATTATATTTATAGTTATTTCTGACTTATCCACCGGGTTGTACGACGGCGCAGGGGTGCGACGGCGCAGAGATTTCAGTCAATCACTGACAACTGATTTTTTACTTTCTTAATGTTAAGTGCGACGGCGTTTATCTGCAATATTCTCTTCGTTTCTAAAGTAATTTTACCATTTTTTTGTCATTCAATAAATATCCATCCATATAAAATATGGATAACAAAAAAACCGTGTCGGAACGGCTCAATAATTATGGTTATTTATTTTACCGCGGGCGGCGGAATCTCCGGCGCATCCTTTTTCCTGAACAGGCTGGCTACCGAACCGGCGAAACCGAAAATCACTCCCATGGCAATAGCGAAAGGCAGCCCCAAAAAAGTAAATATCGCGTGGACTGAAAAATCGCTGTACCGGTTGCCGGAGGCCATCGTATACATCTTGAACGGACTGTGCACGATCAATTCTATGACCACCATGATCAGGCTGAAAACGAGCAGATGCAGAACCGGATAGGCGAAAAGTTTCAGCGGGCGCCGGTCCTTTTCGCGGAATGAGACCAGGGATGTTATGGAAATGGCCAGTGCGATCGGGATGCCCCACATGCCGACTACGCCGACCGGATAAAAACCGGTTGTGCGCGAACCGAGATCATACATGCCCGGAATATACAGTAAAATCGCGGCAATACAACTGGCACCCAGCGTAATATACAGATACATTTTCCTGTTTGTGATAGTCATATGACTATAGGATAGCGCTGGGTATGCAAAAAATCAACCCATATTGGTTGTAATGCATGGAGAATAAGAATTATTTCCGGTCCCACTCCGGTCCCTGGCGGACCAGCAGGTGAGCGGCTTTTTCCGGATCGGCCATGAGTTCCTTTACCACTTTCTCCGTACGTGCGCCCTGGGATCCTTTCACGAGAATAATGTCCCCCATTTTTATCCGTTCCTGGACGAATTTCCCGGCTTCTTCGGCTCTGCCAAATTCAAACACGCCTTCCTCTGGTAATCCTATAGATATAGCGGTTTGCGCAATAATTTTTGCACGACTTCCGACAGTGACCAGCACGTCAGCCACATGCGCAACTGCCTCTCCGACTTCCTTATGCCCAGCCTCCGTATACTGACCGAGTTCTAGCATATCCCCGAGCACGACAAACTTCCTGCCGGACACTTTCAGTTTTTCCAGTACGTTTAATGCCGCCTTGACGGCCATCGGTGAAGAGTTGTACGAATCGTCGATAATGGATGTATTTTTGATACCGGGCAATAAACGCATGCGGCCAGCGGGAGAAGAATAACCCTTTAATGCGGCAGAGACATCGGCCAAATTCATACCGAAAGCCAAACCGACTGCCGCAGCGGCCAGGGCGATATAGACCTGGTGTTCACCGAGAACAGACGGGAAAAAAACCGGCACAATCGATCCCTGATACATTATTTTGAAACTCAAACCCTTGATCTGAACATCGACCCACGGGTCGGCAGATGGCCCGGCAGAAACGTCCACTTCTGACGCCCGCACGTCCGCCGTTTCAGAAAAACCGAAAGTGAGAACTTGGGAACGGATTTTCCCCTGTACGGCCATGACCATCTGGTCATCGGCGTTAAGCACAGCCGTATCGTCCTTTTTCAGATGTATGACGATCTGATGCTTTTCCCGGACTAATTTTTCCATCGATCCGAATAATTCCAGGTGCACTGGTCCAAGCGCGGTTATAACGCCAACACGGCACGGCGCCAGTTGAGTCAGGTATTTGATGTCGCCGGGCTTGTCAGCGCCCATTTCCAGCACAAGTATTTCCGGATACCGACGGCTCTTCCATACCAGCAGGCCGACGGCTTTGATGAATATCCAGAGCCAGACCAGGGGATTTTTGTACCCAGACTCGACACCTATAATTGAAAGCGGGACGCCGAATTCATTATTATAATTCTTGATATTCTTCCGGACACGAAACTTTGAAGACAACACCGTATAGACCGCTTCTTTCGTGGACGTCTTGCCTACACTCCCGGTGATACCGACTATCTGCGGCTTGTAGCGCATCAAAATCCACCGCGCCAGTATCCGCAGTTTCCACTCGAGTATTTTTTTCATCAAATTGATCATTGCTATTATTCCCTTAATCACTGACTACAAATTACTTATTACCTGCTACTTATTTCTTCCTTCATTTTACCGTTTCCTGGGGCGGGATGCCATAGTAGTTCAGCATGAATTGCGCTAAGGTGCCGAATAACGGCGCCGCCGTGGACTCCGCCCATTGTACATCCCGCGGCTTGTCTATTTTTACGCACATCACAAATACCGGATTATCTGCCGGCGCAAATCCGCAAAAACTGCCGATCGTAACATCCGTTTCGTATCCCGGACCGTCTTTTCTGGGGATTTGGGCCGTACCCGTCTTGCCCGCTACGAAATATCCGGGAACACCTGCCTGCTTGCCGTGGCCGTTCCGTACTACATTGACCAGCATGGCTCCGACTGTGGTAGCCGCTTTTGAAGATACGACCTGACGGATTACGGTGGGCTGGGTTTTCTGCACAAACCCGTCCGCCTGCCTGATTTCATCCACAATGTACGGCTTCATCAGTTTTCCGCCATTGGCCAATGCGCCGAACGCGGCGGTCATCTGCAGTGGCGTTACGGAAATGCCCTGCCCGAAAGAAGCGGTAGCCATATACAGGTCCTGATGTTTCGCCAGCGATGAGATATCGCCCCTTGCCTCAGAATTCAGTTCAATGCCGTATTTTTCGCCGAACCCGAATTTTTTCACATACTGTTCGAATACTTCCGGTCCGATGGAACGGGCGGCGAATATCGCGCCGGTGTTCAGCGATTTCTCCAAAACCTGGGTCATGGTCTGCACCCCGTTCGCTTTGCCGTCAGAATTTTTTATCGTATACTTCCCGATTTCCACGGCTCCCGTATCGGTATAGGTCGTGTCGGGCGTTACTTTCCCCTGGTCCAGTGCGGCCGCCATAGTCAGTGGCTTGAAAATCGATCCGGGCTCATAGACGTAAAAAGTCGCCGGATTGATGAACGTGTTGACGTCTTCCGTCTCGCCATATTTGTTCGGATTGAAATCCGGATTGCCGCACATGGCGATCACGCCGCCGGTAGTCGGATTCATAATGATCAGGCTACCGCCGTCCGCCCCGTGTTTCAGCACTTCTTCGTCCAGGGACTTGCAGGCTTTGTACTGGATGGTATGGTCGATAGTCAGCACTAGGTCGTCGCCGTCCTTGGCCTCTTTCAATAATTTAGTCCCGAACGTGATCCACCGGCCTTGCGCGTCTTTTTCCGCCTGCAGATATCCAGCTTCACCGGCCAGCTCCTTTTCCCAATACGCCTCCAGACCGTACTGGCCGATTTCTTTTGATTCAGTATGCCCGACAAACCCCAGAATATGACTGCCAATGTTATTTTCCGGATAATACCGGTACAGCTCCTCCTGGTACTGGATGCCGGTCAAATTCATACCTTTCAGCTGTTCCATGACCTCTTTCGTTACTTGGTGCTTGAGCGGCTCATACAGGTCATTCGGCTTCTGCAAACGCGTCAACACCTCCGCTTCATCGAGCTCCAACGTCGATGCGATGGTCTTTGACGTAGCTACCGGGTCCGGTACCCGCATCGGCTCTGCATAGACCAGATAATAGGTATCATTAGCCGCCAAAGGAAACAGCTTGTCAGGTTTATCCTTGTCACGCACATAGATTTCGCCCCGTTTTGGGAATAATTTTTCATGCAGCTCGTGCTGGTTGGCTGCCAATGCCTCATAAAAATTATGCTGAAAAATCATGATATCAGACAGCCGTACCGCGATCAGGGCGGCAAAAACAAAAATGACCGCACGGATGACACTGAGGCGATCAAATTTCTTGTTGTGTTTGTTCTTTGGTTGTTTCAACCATTGGGCCATAGTCTTGGACGGGTCAGCCAGTCAAAATCACCGTCAACGAACCGCGACCGATGAGCCAACAGCCGGGAGATATTCGATTTTTGTCGTTGCCACCATACCGGCCTGCGCGCTGGTCTGTTCAATGACCGACAACGACTGGATGGCAGCCGCCTTCACTTCCAGCTGCTTGTTATCCTTATTCAGCTGTTCAATCCTGTTTTCCATCCCCTTGATGTCGAAACCGCCGGTGGCAGTCTGGTTCATGTAATAGAGATATGAAACAGCCACCATAGCCAACAACACCAGCAGGAGGATGTTCACCCTCCCCCACTGCGTAATCGTTGCGGACCGTGAGGTGGAATTTTTCGTATGGTCAGTGTCCCTGAATTTTGTGATGATGAATTTTGTCATTTTTGTTTAGACTTTTTCGGCCACCCGTAGGAGCGCGCTGCGGCTGCGGGGGTTTTTTTGTATTTCTTCTTCTGATGGTTTTATCGGGTGCTTAGTGATGATCTTCAGGCAGGGCGTATGGCCGCACTGGCAGACGGGCATGGCGGGAGGGCAGATGCATCCTTTCGCCTCATGCCTGAAAAAATTCTTCACGATACGGTCTTCCAGCGAATGGAACGAAATGACTGCGACCCGGCCGCCTGGCTTCAGGATGTCGATCGCCTGCGGCAGGGCTTTTCCCAGGCTGCCGATCTCGTCATTGACCGCGATACGGAGAGCTTGGAATGTGCGCGTGGCCGGATGCAGACCGCCGATCCACGGCACTTCTTTGTCGGAATGGAGCTTATCTCTAAAGGCCAGGAGTATGGCCTCAACCAACATTTTTGTTTTTGATATTTTTTTGTTTAGACGCGTAGAAACGATTTGTTTTGCTATCGCGTAGGCTAAACGCTCTTCGCCATACTCCTGGATCACTTTTGTTAATTTTGGAAGGGGCCAGGTATTGACGATGTCCGCGGCGGTCAGTTCCTGCCGGGAGTCAAACCTCATGTCCAACGGCGCGTCTACTTGGAAAGAAAATCCGCGGGATTGATCTTCGAGCTCAAGAGTAGATAGCCCAAGATCAAGTAGAATACCGTCAATTTGATGATTTGAGAACTGTTCATTGTATATTTGTTTTATATTTGAAAAAGAATCATGAACGAGTGTAATGCGTGAACCGAAACTTTGCAGCCTGGCCTGAGTCTCAGTGACGGCCAGTTGGTCACGGTCTATGCCGAGCAGACAGCCGTCGGGACCGGTCCGTTTCAAAATCGCCTCACTGTGCCCCCCGCCCCCAACCGTTCCGTCTATGAAATGTTGGTCGGCTCGGGGATCCAGGCTTTCAATAACTTCGTGTAAAAGTACCGGGACGTGTGTCACGGTCATATGTATAGGTTAAACCCCCAGTTCACCCAGCGCTTCAGCAATATCGCCGCCGCGCTTCTCAGTCCCAATTTTATATTTTTCCCACGCGGCTTCATCCCAAATTTCCAGTCTGTTATATAAACCAGCTACGACGACATTCTTCTTCACTCCGGCGTATTTCCTCAGATAATCAGGCAAGATGACGCGGCCCTGTTTGTCTATCTCGCAGTCCATGGCTCCGGCTAGCATCAATCGGGCGAAAGCACGGGTATTTGCTTTTGAAATGGGCAATTTGGCAAGCTTATCGGCCAACTGCTTCCAATCGGTCTGGGTATACAGGAACAGGCAGTTATCCAGTCCCCTGGTAACTACCGCGCCTTTTTCAAGTTCGGCTCGAAACTTGATCGGAATGGCGAGGCGCCCTTTATCATCTATAGAATGTTGGTATTCCCCGATAAACATTGGACTAAATAAAAATGTGTGTAATCTATTTGAAATGGGGTTATCCCCCTTTGGACTGACTTATCCCCACTTTTATCCACTTTTCACCTTCTGTATCCATTTTACACCACTTTTACGCTTTGGTCAACCACCCGTCAACTGTGTATAACTAGGTTATATTTTCACTCCACTGTCAATAATAAAAAACACCCTGTCTCGGGTGCTAAGTGTAGTCTGATTTATTTAATTATCACGAGATTTTCACCGGATTGTATATACCTGTTCTTTTTTCAATGAATATCTAAATAAATTATTACACGGCCTTGACTTTCGGTTATTATTCGGCTATACTATAGATATGGCTCTCCCCTTACCCAGAATCCACCACACCCCGCCGACCAGGAGCCACGGAACCGTGCCGACAAAAGCAAAGATAATTCCGTACGTTAAAAAATTAGCCAATATAAAAGCCGGATAGGTCAGCAATGTAATAACCTGCCAGGTAAACGGAACTTGCAGCCATTGGTCCAGGCCATACAGTATTGAAAAAATGATCCCGAGACCGAACAGCCCGATATACGTGTGCTTCAGGTCATCCTTTGACGGAGCGGCATGGGTACTCAGGGCAATAAGCAAATACAGGCCAACATATGTTTGCCACTGACTAAAATGAAAATTTGCCACCAGTTCCCTGATATACATCCCATACGTGCTGAAGTAATGTACTGACAGCTGGAAAAAATTATGGAAGCTGGAAAAATCAGACACGGCCATCTGCACAGACGATAATTGCTGACTATAGACATCGGGCCACAACCAGCGGACCACTATCCATAATAGAACCGTGACGCCAAATAATGGAGCGATTGAAATGACCACTTTTTTCACCGGATTGTACGTCCGTTCATGATCAACAAACCCCAGGGTGCTTCCCTGGGGATGGAAAAGACTCACGCGCAATACTTTCGTAAACGTGAACAAGCAGGCCAACAGGTGCGACAGTTCGTGCGCCACCACTCCCGGCCATGTCAGCAACAAGAAAACATTCCGCCCCACATGGCGCAGTACCAACTGGCTTATCAGCCTGGATAATCCATACAAAACCGCAACCTGTATCAATAATGGAAGAAAAATACTTACAATTGCTAACATACGATTACTAATAGTTTGTACCTACCTATTATAAACAATATTCATTAAATAAGATAACCATCCCCTATGACCATCATCCTCCCTGCCCAAAAGCAAAAAATATTCCAATTTCTCAAGGATTATATCCATGAGCATGAATTCGCTCCGACGCTATCGGAAATTGCCAGGCATTTCAAGGTCTCCTCGTTAGCGACAGTCCATGAGCATCTGGAATTCCTGGAAACGCACGGCTTCATCAAACGCGAAGGGCGAAGCATGACCATCCCCCACCTCAATCATGAGCTGGAGAAAACTTCGTCCGTTTTGGTTCCGATCGTCGGACTGATCACGGCCGGCGCACCGATCGAGGCGATTGAGGATCGCGAGGCGGAATTGCCGGTACCGAAAGAAATCGTAAAGAACAAAAATACCTACATCCTCAAAGTCCGTGGAGATTCCATGGTCGAGAGCCTGATCGCGGATGGGGACTACGTCATCTGCCAAAAAACTGAATATGCCAAAGACGGCGATACCGTCGTGGCCATGCTGGAAGACGGGACCGCCACATTGAAAAAATTTTTCAAGACAAAAAGCCTGATCCGTCTGCAACCGGCCAATAAAAAATATAAGCCATTGTACGCAAACAATGTCGTGATCCAGGGAAAAGTCCTGGGCATCATCAGGCGGTTTTAGCCCAGATTCTGCCGCGGCTTAGTGATGTTCGGCGGACGCCCATACTCCGGCATGACTTGGTGATCAGATTTGACGCTGCCAATTTTCTGCAATGTTCGCGGACTGAGGCCGGAACGGATGTCATATTCCCCTGTTTTAAGCGATACTACCGGAATTCGCCAGGCATAGCCTAGCGTGTCGGCCGTAATGACTCCAATGCGCAGGGAGGTAAACCCTCCCGGGCCTGTCACCGCCATGATGCATGAAATATCCGGCGGAGAGATGGCGTGTTTTTTCAAAAGCTGCTCGACGGCAGGAAGAATTTTTTCTGACTGGGTGAAATGACTAGGTATTTGCCGCACTCCAAGCCACCGGCCATTGGGTTTGGCCAGGGCCACGGTGAAATGTTCTGGGCTGGCGGTATCCAGCAGCAGGTACATATTACTGGGAAAAAATCTTATCGGTAATCACGATTTTCTTGTTTTCGAGGATGTTGTACAGGAATTTGTCGGTCAAATCATTTCGATAGTCAAATTCCTGGCGCGACATGACCGTATATCGGATCTTCCGGTCAAAATCGCGGTTGAACTTGTTCACCAGACGTTTCAGTTTTATCCGGTTAACCTTGCCGACGATGAGAATATCAGTCTGTGCCGTCGTGACACCGGTAAACATCCCAGTCAGGGCCAGATATGAGACCTGGCCGATCTGTTTCAGGTTTGAGCCCAGCCGATGCTCTAGGACTACTTGCGATTTGAACATTAAAGCCTGTAATTCTGGAAATAAAATAAAGTCTTTCGCCACACGATAAAACTTTTTCTGCTTATCCTGCTGACTGGTCACTAGGCCGATTTTCTCCATATTGTCCAGTTCCCGCCGGACGGAATTGATGCGTTCACGGATTTTACGGGTCAGCTCACGTACGAAATAATCGACATCAGGGTTTACCAAAAACAGGCGGAGCAGTTTGACCCGAGTCCTTGAACCAAAAAGGTGTTCAAGCATAACACACGGTAATTTACATATTTAGCTAAGAGTAGTATACTATGGCTAATAAAAACCTGCAAGTGACGCGCTACGTATGAGTCATTACACCAGCCTGTTCGATAAGATCGTGATCTATGATCCGGCCAAAAGCCGGTCAGTTTGCCATGTTTTTCTGTCTCACCAGTCCCCGGCTGAGGAAAAAAGCCTGGGCAAGCTTCTGTTGCTCGCGGAGATCGAATCGCGCGACGGAATCAACCTGGATATCATCAACGCCATCCAGAATGAACTGAAGCACAGCTATTTCAACACGGACGATCTCAACATTGAGACGGCATTTGAAAAAGCGCTCGAGTCAGTCAACCAGAAAATTGCCGATATGGTCGGAGATTATGACACGAATTGGTTGGACCGCCTGAATGCCAGCGCCGCAGTTATCAAGAATGACGTGATCCATTTCAGCTTTGTCGGACGGACCAATGCCTTTTTGTTCCGTCAGGATAAAATTACGAATATTATCGACACGACTTCCACGGAACCGCTGACGGAAAAAATTAATCCCCTGAAAGCGTTTTCCAGTGTCATATCTGGCAACCTGGCGGCGAACGATGTTATCGTTTTTTGCACGTCATCCTTGCTGGATTACCTTTCTCAGGAAAAACTGAAAAAAACAGTCATGGAAAAAGCCCCCCATGACGCGATTACGGTATTGGAAAATATCCTGTCCGAAGGGAACGGCCAATCTTCATTTGCCGCTACAATCATCAAAATCGCACTATCCCAAGAACCGGTAAGCCAGCCCTCTTTTGCCACGCCGACCTCCCCCATTTCGCCTGCCTCTGGTACGCCGTACGCACCCCAGGCGTCCATGGCAGATCTGCTTCAAAAACAGGAAAACACCAACCAAGTGCTCACTCCCTCGCTGTCGAGATACTTCGGCGAACTGGCACGGAATACGTTCAGCAATGTACTGTATTTTTTCCGAGTCAAATTATTCCGCCAATCCCCCCGGCGCGTACGCATGGCTAAAGATTTTCACGATTACCGGCCGGCCGGGCAAACCTCGGTTGAGCAAAAACACGTTGCGGCCAGTCTCATTTCAGGCTCCGGCAAACAGGTACGGAAACTGAACTCCACCCTGAAAAACATCACTCAATCCATCGGCGGACTATTTGCCGGCAAAGCATCTGTACCAGAAACACACACCCTGACTCATGAACGTTTGAGCATCGCCCAACGGCTCACACGTGTGGTGCTGGCAATAAAACGCCTGCCCATGGTCAGTAAAGTTTTGCTCATCGGCCTGGTCGTAGTCGCTTTTTTCCTGACCCAGGGCATCTACTCCAGCGCCCAGAATAAACAGAACAGCCAGGAGAGCGCAAATTACGGCCAAAACATTGCGACCATTTCCGGCAACATTGTCCGTGCTGAAGCTAATCTGTCGTATGGTGACGAGGAGGGGGCGAAAAAACTCCTGACCGAAGCAAAAAACCTGATTGACCAGCTGCCGAGCAAAACGAAAGATGAGAAGGCAAAAATCGAAGAACTGAATAACGCCGTTTCCGCTCAGGTAGAGAAAACCAAACATATCGTCGACATCGGGATCCCCACCCTCGTAACGGACCTCTCAAAAACCGAGGGTACAATTTCACCGAAGGACCTCGCCCTGGTGGGAACAAGCGTCTATACCGTCGACACGGCCAAAAAAACGCTTTACGGCATTACCACAGGCGACGGCCAGGTCAATTCATGGCCACGAAATGCGGAGAATACTTTCCAGTACCTCCTGGCCGAAGGTGCCAATGCCCTGCTCTACATGAATACGGCAAATGGTATCGGAGAATTTTCAATCCCAACGAAAAAATTCACTGAGCTGGCATTTTCTGCGCCGACGGAAATCAATGTCAATGGAATCTCCCTGTATGAGGGCCGGCTGTATGTTATCGACATCAAAGGCAGCCAAATATACAAATCAACCCGCTCCGGCAGCGAATATTCAAAACCGGCCACCTGGATCAAGGACGGCACCAAGGTATCTGACGCCGTCAGCTTGGCGGTCGATGGCAACATATATGTTTTATTCAAAAATGGTTCCGTCACTAAACTGACCACTGGCAGCAAACAGGCTTGGTCACTCAGTCCAATCGAACCGTCACTCGATACAGCCAATAAAATATGGACTAGCACTGCCACCGAACAGCTCTATATCCTGGATACCAAGGGCCACCGGATCGCGGAATTCTCCAAAGACGGCAAGTTCATGAACCAATACACGTCAACGGCATTCACGGCTCTGAAGGATTTCGCTATCGACCCGTCTGCAAAAAAGGCATTTGTTCTGAATGGAACCTCGGTCTATTCATTCAACCTGAAATAACCCGTCCATAAAAAAACTACCCGCCTGATATACAGACGGGCAGCTTTGTTGAATGCAGGGAATTCCTTATTTGAGAGTAACCGTAGCGCCAGCTTCTTCCAGCTTTTTCTTGATCTCGGCGGCTTCTTCTTTGGTTGCACCCTCTTTGACCACCTTTGGTGCGGCATCAACCAAATCTTTGGCTTCTTTGAGACCCTTCTGGGTAATCTCGCGGATGACTTTGATCACACTGATCTTGTTCCCGCCGGTTGTCGTGAGCTCGACATTGAAACTGGACTGCTCTTCGGCAGCAGCGGCTCCGGCTGCTGGGGCTGCCCCCGCGGCCATCATCGGCGCCTGGGCTGATACGCCAAATTTGTCTTCTAACACCTTGACCAGCTCCGCCAATTCCATCACGGTGAGCTTCTCTACCTGCTCGACCAATGATTTGAATTTTTCCGGAACCTCGACTGTCTTTTGTTCATCTGACATAATCGTATTTCCTTATTACTTATTTATAAATTGATATTAAACAGTTGACGCCTTCTTGTCTTTGACGGCGTTCAGCGCGTACAGCAATTTCTTCAAATTGCCGGCCAGGACATTCACCAGGCCAGAAGCGGGATAATTCAGGAGCCAGACCAGCTTGGACAACAGCTCTTCTTTTGACGGCAGAGACGCCAGCTGTTTCACTTCCTGGGCACTGATCAATTTGCCCTCATAAATACCGCCGACCAGCTTTAATGTGGGATTAGTCTTGGCAAAGGTCGACAGCAATTTTGCAGGCGCCACTTCATCTCCGTACCCCAGTGCCATACCGATACTTCCGGGGATTGACTTCGCATCGATACTGTCCAGTCCTGTTTTCTTGAAAGCTACTTTGACCAAAGACTTTTTGGCCACGGTATATTCGATACCCTGCGCCCGGAGCAGCTTCCTGAGCTCAGACGTGGCTTTTACGTTCAAACCGTCAAAATTGGTAAAGATGACCGATTTGGATTTTGGTAGCCGCTCTTCCAGCCAGGAGACAAAATCGTCCTTCTGTTGCTTTGTTTTAGCCATAATGTTTGTATAAGTTAAAAAAATCTGTGGATTACCACAGACATGATGCCAGCCGAGCTGGTTTGGTGCGCCTAGGTAGGTTTTATATGGTTCGTAGCTTTAGCGAAGAACCAATACCCACTGTCTGTGGCAAAAAAATATGTTATCCCCAGTATATCAGATGGGGAAATGCTGTCAATACTATATGGGCTGCTCGACACTCCCCGCAATCTTGTCGGCGAGAAGCTGGTAGTCAACCTTGTTCCGGTTGCCCCCAGCCGCTTCGATGGAAATTTTTATCTCCATCCTTACGCTGTCAGTCAGATGAATCCCCGCTTCATGCTCCAGGACGGAGGCCATCATGGCCTCAAAATGTCCCTGACTGATGGCACCATCAATGCGCTGATTCGCAGCGGTCAAGGCCTCATAAATCCGCTGCTGCACCTGGTCCCGTTCCTCCGTTGATGGGAGGAACATATCTATTTGTTCAACCGGCATAGAATTATTTTTAGACGATTATCGTACCCCTGAACGAACGCCCCTGGAGGATGCGCTGGATATTGTCCAACTTTTTCCCATTGACTATGCATACTTTCATCCGGAAGCGTTTCGCCAGCTTACTGGCTACCGGATCAAATGGCACATTGGCCCCCGGATTCCATCGCGTCCCTACGATTTTTTGGAACTGATCCCAGGCGATCGCCGTAATTTTTTTCGCGTCTGCATGCTTGGCAGGATCTTTTGTGTAGACATAATCAATATTCGACAGGTTCAATATCGTATCAGCATCGTACGCTTTGGCCAACTGGACGGCACGCAAATCTGTCGAGGAGCCTGGCGTAAATCCGGCACCTACGATGACCGGATACGTCACATGGGTATTAATTTTCTTATGGCTGGTAATAATCTTTGGATAAGCGAAGCCGCGGAATATAGTCCGCATCAGGTGGCCGTTCAATCGCGTCGAGTGAATACCCAGCCAATCCAAATCCTCAGGACTCACCTGTGTCACGTCAGATGCGGCGGCTTGGTACCGACGGGCCGTCTTGCCGCCGCCTACGATCAGGATAAAACGAAATTTCTTCTTCACGTAGGACAATACCATCGACCGGAAACTTTTCAGGAAACGCGCGTTGATGTGGTCAGGTACTACTAGTGACCCGCCCAGGGAAATAACGATAGTTCTTTTGAACATGTTATTGTAGATATTTCTGTTTATTTTCCAGGTGCTCGTCGTAGGTCCTGCTGAATACTGTAGTCCCATCCGGCTTGGTCAGGAAATAAAAATAATCCGTTTTGGTCGGGTATACCGCAGCCATGATTGATGACAATGACGGATTGCATATCGGGCCCGGCGGTAGCCCCTTGTACTTATAGGTATTGTAGGGGCTGTCGACGGACAAGTCATCTGCTGTCGGCTGCAACGCCTGCTTCCCGGTCACATAATTCACCGTCGCATCGGACTGCAAAGCCACGCCCTGATTGATCCGGTCATAAAAAATTCCGGCGGCAATTTTCCTGTCCGCATCTGTTCTGACCTCCTTCTCTATAATGGATGCTAATGTCACAATCTGGTAAATCGTCATGTTGCCGTTCGCGGCGTCAGCCTTCATCTGGTCCGTGAACTTGTTGCCGAAATTGTCCAGCATCTTTTCTACAATCTGGCTGGCAGTTGTGGTCTTGAACACCCGGTAGGTGTCCGGGAACAGATACCCTTCAAGTGTGGCAGCCGTTGATCGGTCAGTCAGAAATGGATACGTCTTATCCGAAATGATTGACCGTGAATCATGCACGCTGGCCGCAGCAATAAAATCCTCCGCGCTGATAATCCCCTGTTCAGCCAGATAGTTCGCCATATCCTTCGCTGTCCACCCTTCGATAAGGGTAATGCTGGTTTCAGGCGCTGCCGTGTTTGAGACAAGCACGGTATATATATCACGGATGGTCATGTTCTTATCGAGCGTATACACGCCATCCACAAATTTTGCCTCAGACCGTTTGATGCGCGAATACATTTCAAAGGCGAAAGCATTACGGATCAGCCCTTGGGTTTTCAGGTGCGAGCCGATATCCCCGGCTCCCTCATTCTTTGAGACGGCAAACGTCGCAGGCTGACTGGTCTTGCTGAGCGGAAAATTCACCTCATTCCAGATAAACAACCCACCCAACAAACCAACGACCAGCGCTGCGAAGACGATTATCAGTAAAAGCTGTTTCACCATACAAATTTATAGATACTGTTTCAGTTTCCTTCGTTCAAGTTCCTCGACAATTTTTTTAACATCCTGAGCCCGGTCTTTTGGACAGACTAGCAGGCAGTCCTCCATGTCGATCACGATCATATCGCGCAATCCTGCGGTGGCGATCAATTTTTTTGAGTAGCTGTACAAAAGGTTGCCGTGCGAATCATGGGTCACATGTTCACCGCGAGTGACATTTTCATCGGGATCTTTGGCCAGAATGTCCCGGACAGTCCGCCAGTGTCCGACATCTGCCCAGTCAAAACTGGCCGGAATGACCAGAATTTTTTTTGTCTTTTCCATAATCCCATAATCAATCGAAATCGGGATGATCTTCGGAAATTCACGCTTCACTACAGCAGACTCCTTCGGTGTTCCCATGGCCGGCTGGATACGCATCAGGATCTCATACTGTTTCGGCAAGTAAGTCTTGAACAGCTGCAATAAATGGTCCACCCGCCAGCAAAAAATCCCGGAATTCCACAGGTAGTCCCAGTGTTTGACATATCTTTTTGCAGTCTCGAGATTCGGCTTCTCGACAAATTTTTGGGCGAAGAATATCTCATCATCACCGGCCTGTTTGAACACTTTGTTGATTTTTATGTACCCATAACCAGTTTCCGGATATGTCGGCTTGATCCCGATCAGTAATGAATACTCGGGATTCTTCTTGATCAGGCGCTCGGCCAGGCGTGCGACCCGGATATACTCCTTTTCATTCTTTACAAAATGATCTGAACTGGCCAGCATCATCACTGCATGAGGATCCCGTTTTGCGACAGCCACCGCTGCCAAGCCGATCGCCGCAGCCGTATCGCGTTTAGCCGGTTCGAGAATATAATTGGCACGTGACAGCTCCGGGATCTGTCGTTGGATGAGTTTTTGCTGGGCATAGCTGGTCGAAACGAAAATATCGGACTTCCGGAAACCTCGTTTCGCCCGCCGGAACGTTTTCTGCAGCAGCGTCAGGTTGCCGACAAAAGGCTGAATCTGTTTCGGTTTTGCTTTTCGCGATACCGGCCACAAACGCGTACCGCCGCCGCCGGCCAAAATGACAATTTTCATATATGGTAATAAATAATTATTCTGACCACGCTCTCGGCACTAACGGGACAAATTGGAATCCGGGGTAACGAGCCTCATGAAATTC